>CAMATR010000009.1 GCA_945861175.1 Chitinophaga pinensis
AATTATGAATTGTTTTTGAAGGAAAATGGAGTTTTAACAGATGAAATGGAAAAGCAGTTCCGTGACGAAATCAAAGAAGAAATCCAAAGTGGTTTTGACCAAGCTCATGCTGAAAGTGCTATAGAACCATCTGTAGAAAGAGAATTTGAGGATTTGTATGCACCATTTAATCAAAACTTGATATCAGCTCAAGGTGGAAGTTCTGAAAAACGATTCATTGATGCTATCCAAGATGGCTTGAGACAATCGATGGAGAAGTACCCAGAACTTGTTATTATGGGACAAGATATTGCTGAATATGGCGGGGCGTTTAAAGTGACTGAAGGATTTGTAGATCAATTCGGAAAAGATCGTGTAAGAAACACCCCTATCTGTGAGTCTGCAATAGTTGGTGCTGGTCTTGGTCTGTCAATTGCAGGAATGAAAGCGATTGTTGAAATGCAGTTTGCTGACTTTGTCACATGTGGTTTCAATCAAATCATCAATAATTTAGCAAAAATACACTGGCGTTGGGGGCAAAATGCAGATGTAGTAGTTAGAATGCCAACAGGCGCGGGTACTGCTGCTGGGCCATTTCATTCTCAGAGTAATGAAGCTTGGTTCTTTCATACACCAGGACTAAAAATTCTTTATCCATCTACTCCTTATGATGCGAAAGGGTTAATGAATGCGGCTATTGAAGACCCAAATCCTATTTTGATTTTTGAACACAAGTATTTATATCGTAGTTTGAAAGAGGAAATTCCAAATGACTATTACACAGTGGAAATTGGTAAAGCACGCACTGTTTCTGAAGGTTCTGATATCACTATAATAACCTATGGATTAGGTGTGCATTGGGCAATTGAAGCATTGGCGGAATTACCCGATGTGAAGGCTGAAATTGTGGATTTAAGAACCTTACTTCCTTTGGATACTGAAGCTATTTATAATGCATCCCGGAAAACTGGAAAAGTAATTGTCCTTCATGAAGATTGTTTAACTGGTGGAATAGGAGGTGAGATTGTCGCATTGATCAATGAGAATTGTTTTGAAGAGTTAGATGCTCCTGTGAAACGCGTCGCTTCTCTTGATACTCCCGTTCCTTTTACGGTATCTTTAGAGAATCAATTCTTACCAAAAGATCGTTTAAAGAAAGCATTAAATGACTTACTGAAATATTGAAATCATAAGAAAATGAAATAAAAAACCGATTAGCAATGATCGGTTTTTTTTATTAAAACAGTTTCACTAATCCTTTACAATTGTGTATCCTGGATATTTTTTAATGTCAAACACAAATTTTGTGTCTTCAACTGCAGCATTTGATGTGAATTTTGTTAGAGAATAAGTCATTACAGTTCCATCTTTTGCTTTCATAATTGCTTTTTTAAGTTCATTCGATGTCTTAGAAATATAAAGAATAATCGTATGATATTGCACTTTTGCAGCATTCTTTGGGAATAAGTTAATAACGTGAACAGCTTCATTATTTAGTTTGTCTTCCTTATCGTATTTGTTTTTGAATCCGGATTCCCAAACTGTCATCAACTTCTTCGGGTTCATTGATTCGCCATCATCTTCATTGGCATCTGTTTCGTAAACAGATTTATCTTCTTTTACAATAGTCCAAGTTTTAATTCCATTTGAAATTATAGTGTTGTCGCCATATGAAGCATAATATTTATCACCCTTCACCCATCCTTTTCCCGTTTCACTTTCATTCGCTCCGGAGGCAGTGTTTTTAATGTTTGCAGTAAATTCAACATAGAAAGATTTCTGAGTCTTCATCTTGGTTGAAAGTTTGTCTAAAATCGCTTGCGCTTTGGCATCTTGACCGAAAGAGGAAAAGGAAAGTAGAATAAATAGTGTGATTAAAAATCTCATTTTAATTTGTTTTCGGTGCAAATATCAGAAATTGTGCCAAATAAAAAAAGTAATCTAGGTCAATCGCGATAATACCTTTCTTAATTCGGGAAGATTAATGTCATGGCCACCTTCAAAATGGGTCGCTTGAAATCCTTTTCTTTGATAAAAAGAAAGAAGATCCTGTTGCTGTTCTGAATTATAAAATTCGTCTTTTTTACCAAGAAAGAAAAAGTGTTCATTTTTATTTTCTTGAATCTCTTTGTTGTGATCTAAATCAGGAGGAAATATACTTGCCCAAATAATCAAGTGGTCCGCTTGTATCAAATCACTTTGAAACCATCTTGCAGCGGTTGCGCCTCCTTGAGAAAAACCAAGTATAAGAACCTTTTTAAACTGTTTATTTAAGGTTAACTCCTCGTGCAGTTCACTTAACCAGTTTAAATTGTCTGAAATATCATCTTCTCGCTCTTCTTTGGTCATCCAAGAAGCACCAACTCTTCCTGAGCTACCATTCAAATAAAAACGGTGCATTCCTTCCGGAGCAACCACGAGACAATTATCAGGTAAACCGTGAAATTTTCGAATGAAATAAGATGCCAGTTGCCCATATCCGTGCAAAACATAGATTAAGTTATCAGAATTATCGAGTTGGCCATAAATAGAATATCTATACGTTTTGAGGCATTTTATTTTCCCATTCATTTTCCTAAAATAGTCTAAATTTTAAAAATTGATTTTTATATTTGGATGTGCGAAGATTTTTTTCATACGTCTTGTTTTTAATTATTTTGTTCCAAATTGTTGGTTTCTCTTTTTATTTTGAGGCTTCCAGGTATTTTGTGAAAAAAGAAATGAAAGTTCGCATTGAATCAGGCCTTTGTAGTGAGGAATTACTTGTCATGACCTTTTCCAATAAATCATTTAATTCACTTAATTGGTTAAATGAAAGAGAGTTTGAGCGAAATGGCGATTTGTTTGACGTTGTTCATTTTAAGCAATTATCCAATGGAAACATTGAATTAAAATGTATTAGTGATTTAAAAGAGAAGGAACTATTTCGTCAATTTGCAAATGAAACAGTAAATAGTTTTGGAGAAGAAGATAATCCGACGCCAATTTGTAATTGGATGAAGTTACTGCATTCACCATCTATTTGTGCAGAAATAAATAATTGTTTTCAGATTATTTGTTTTGATTTAAAATCAGAAATAGCAGTAAATTATCAGTTTATGTTTTCCGATGCAGAGATTACTTTAGAGTCTCCACCGCCTTGTATTTTGGTTGATTTAAAAAGTTAACCTACTCAAATTGTTCACACACAATTTTTTAAAATGAAAACATTAAGCTTAGTTCTCTTTTGCTTGTGCGTTATCTATAATGTCCGAGCTCAAATGGTTACTATTATTGATCAAAATACACTTCAGCCAATTGAAAATGTTGGTGTTTACATTGGTAATAGTGAATCTAAAATCGCATTGACAAATGCATCTGGTCAGTTGATGCTGAATAAATTATCAGGATCTGAATTGCTTGTTTTTAGAAATTTAATGTATTCACCTGTTACGACAACTCTTGATAAGTTGAAGGAGTCTAATCTTCAATTAACAATGAGTGAAAATGTAAACTCGATAAATGAAATTGTTGTTTCAGCCAGTAAATTTGAAGAAAAAAGGAAGGATATTTCTCAAAAAATTCAGGTAATTAGAGCAACTGAGATTCAAAACATGAATCAAACTTCTACGGCAGATGTAATTGCCAACAGTGGCAATATAATGGTTCAAAAAAGCCAGTTAGGAGGAGGTAGTCCAATCATTAGGGGTTTTGAAACGAATAAAGTTCTGATGGTTGTTGACGGAATCCGAATGAATAACGCAATTTATAGGGGAGGGCATCTTCAGAATATCATTTCCTTGGATAACTCAATAATGGACCGAGTGGAGATTGTTTTTGGACCAGGATCCGTGGTATACGGTTCTGATGCACTCGGCGGCGTAATGTCGTTTACAACAAAAAATCCCACGTTGTCATCAACTGATAAAATAAAGGTCAAAGTTGGTCAATACATGCGCTATACATCAGCTGTATCAGGTTATGCCACACATGGAGATATCTCCTTGGCTAATAAAAGATTCGGTTCCCTTACTTCAATTACAGCCTCGGATTTTGGTGATTTAAGACAAGGAGCAAACCGCGAACTTTCAGTAGGTAATTTTGGATCAAGGCCTTGGTATGTTGAACGTGTTGGAAATGAAGATGTTATTTTCAAGAATAAGGATACGAACCTACAAGTTGGCTCTGGTTATACGCAATATGATGTTTTACAAAAATTCCTGTTTCAGCAAAACCAGAATATAAAACACATCATTAATTTCCACTATTCAACATCGAGCGATATACCCCGATATGATCGATTGGTTTTGTTATCAGCAGGGATGCCAAAATATGCGGAATGGAATTATGGACCGCAAAATAGACTGATGGGTTCATATGCTCTTCAGCTTTCAAGTAACACTAAATTTTACGATAATGCACGTTTTATTTTTGGGTACCAAAAAATTCAAGAAAGCCGGATTGATAGGAAGTTTAATGATGCAAGCCGAAACACTCGTATAGAAGACCTCGATATTTTAACGGCAAACATTGATTTTGCTCAAAAAATTGGTAAACACGAATTTAGATATGGTCTTGAGGGTTGGTTCAATGCTGTTCTATCTTCAGCATTCAGTAAAAATATCAATACAGGAATTGAAACCCCTTTAGATACAAGATATGCTTCAGGCGGATCATCCATGAAATCAGTAGCGACCTATTTAACACATACTTGGGAGATTTCAGATAAATTCATATTGAATGATGGGATCCGATTTTCAGACGTTTCTTTGGATGCGAAGTTTACCGATACGACCTTTTTTAATTTTCCTTTTAATGATGTAAGTCAGCATAATCAGGCATTAACAGGGAATGTTGGAGTAGTATTTATGCCCAATGAAGATTGTCGTTTAACGGCATTGGTATCATCAGGATTTAGGGCTCCAAACGTTGATGATTTAAGTAAAATTTTTGAATCCATTCCAGGAACAATAAATGTCCCAAATTCAAATCTTAAGCCGGAATATACTTACAATGGTGAAATTGGTGTTTCAAATCGATTCGGTAATTTATTAACTGCTCAAGCAACAGGATACTATGCGCTTTATCGCAATGCCTTAACAACTCAAAACTTCACATACAATGGACAAGATTCTATAATGTATGCAGGAACCATGAGCCAAGTCGTTGCCACAACGAATGCTAATAAAGCGTATTTGTATGGCTTGGAATTAAGTGTAAATGGGAGACTGAATGACAATGTTTCTATTTACGGAACTTATAACTACACATATGCTCGTATTGTGAATGATTCATCTGTGGCCATTCCTCTTGGTCACATACCACCTGTTTTCGGGAAATTTGGTTTTCAAATTAATGAAAAGAAAATCAGAAGTGATTTTTTCGTGAATTACAGTGCAGCAAAAAAGATTGCTGATTACAGTCCTTCGGGGGAGGATAACCAGCTATACGCTTTACCAACAGGAATGCCATCTTGGTATACCGTAAATGCTAAAATTACTTATCAGTTTAATAAATTAATTGGGCTCCAAATTGCATGTGAAAATATCCTAGATAAAAATTACAGGGTATTTTCCTCAAATATTTCTTCACCAGGAAGAAATATTATAGCCACATTGCGATGGAATTTCTGATGAAAAAAAAGCTGCTAATTTAAGGACAGGTCGAATTAACTCTATTTTTTATTCCTTCATCGTAATGTATTTACCCTCTTTTGGGTAAAAGAAAAATCTGTAGAGTATATCTTTACTTTCCTCAATTTTTGGTTGGTAAGCATAAACGTTATTTTCTTTTTGATTTTGTTTGAATTTTGCTTTCATCACCAAAATATCTTTGGAATCTGATAATTTACCCTGCTCGTATTTAAATCCATAAGCCTCAGTTTTAGATTTATTGATGCCATCAAAAACTTTCCATTGGAAAATTCGCTGAGGTGCATGATTTATTATGGTGAAGAAATCTCTAAAACAGCCATTTACAATTCTAAAATCAATAAGAACGTCTTTGTAGGATGGGGAAGAGATGTTTTCGAATTGAATTTGTAATGCTGCATTTGGACTTGATGGGATCGGAATATGGGGTGAGAGTTGATCTAAAGCACCATCGTAATAAAAAATATAATTGTGATTTCCCATAAAACCGATTTCTGCCTGTTTCACAGGGTTTTTCGATTTTGCAGCTTCATTCATTGCAAACTCTAAGCGATTAACGGATATGATCGCATCTTCTTTTTTATCACCATCAAGATTTTCTTTATAAATTTTAAAAGTGTAATTTTCTGTAGCTGGAATTGTTAATGAACTCTCTATGTGTCTTTTTACACGGTCCTCCAATGAGGTCAATTCTACATTGTTTTCCGGCTCATCAGAAACCGATTTTTCAGCTTTGTTATCGCTGTTACATGAGGCAAGAATAGAGCCAACAGCAATAATTAAAAATTCTTTTTTCATGATGCAAATATAAGCCTTATACTTCTTCTGTATTTAATACATTAAATTTACAATATGGATATTAATTGGGGAAATTCGTGGAAAGAAGTATTATCTGAAGAGTTTCAAAAGGATTATTTTTCTGCTCTGATGCATTTTATTAAATATGAATACCAGGAGAACTCTGATGCCACTTTCCCTGAAGAGCAATTCATATTCAGGGCTTTAAATGAATGCCCATTCAATGAAGTTAAAGTGGTTATTCTTGGCCAAGATCCTTACCCTACAAAAGGTCATGCGCACGGTTTGTGTTTTTCTGTTCAACCAGAGGTTAAGCCATTTCCGAAAAGTTTGTTGAATATTTTTAAAGAGATAGAAAGTGATCTTACAATTAAAATTCCCCAAGATGGGAGTTTAGTGAGGTGGGCCCAACAAGGAGTCCTTTTATTGAATTCAATCATGACTGTAAGAGAAGGTATTCCAGATAGTCACTCAAAAAAAGGATGGGAAGAGTTTACAGATGTCATTATTTCCAAGTTAAATGAACACAGTGATGGAGTTGTTTATTTATTATGGGGTAGTAAAGCGCAGCAAAAAGCACATTTGGTGAACCAAACTAAAAATCTTCTGCTTCAATCTGTTCATCCATCGCCACTCTCTGCTTATCGCGGTTTTTTTGGGTGTAAACATTTCAGTAGGACAAATGAATTCCTGATTTCTGTGGGAAAAGATCCAATTGATTGGTAAGTTTGACTTCTGTAAAATTAGGATTACTTATCTTTACGCCCGATGAAATTAATGAATGACTTAATTCTGCGCGCAGCGAAAGGAGAACAAATTGAGCGTTATCCTGTATGGCTAATGCGTCAGGCAGGAAGAATTTTACCTGAATACCGCGCTGTACGAGCAACATTGAGTGGTTTCAAAGAATTGGTTGAAACACCTGAGCGTGCTGCAGAAGTAACAATACAACCAGTTGATATACTGGGTGTTGATGCTGCTATAATTTTTTCAGACATTCTTGTTGTACCTGAGGCAATGGGACTTGAATATCAAATGATTGAGCAAAAAGGTCCATGGTTCGAAAAAACCATACGTACTGAGTCCGATTTATATTTAGCTGATTCTCATATTGATGTTTATGATCGTTTGGGATACGTTTTAGAGGCTATCAAGATTACGAACAAAGAATTAAACGGAAGAGTTCCTTTGATTGGTTTTGCTGGTGCCCCTTGGACAATTCTCTGCTACATGGTAGAAGGAAAGGGATCTAAAACCTTTTCTGAATCTAGAAAGATGTTGTATACTAATCCAACTTTGGCACACGAGTTGCTTAGACGGATTACTGACGTAACAATTCAGTATTTAAAAGCTCAAATTGAAGCAGGTGCGCATATGGTTCAACTTTTTGATTCATGGGCAGGCATTCTTGGTAAAGAGCAATACGCTGAATTTGGTTTGAAATACATTAGTAAAATTGCAGATGCAATTACAGAGGTGCCATTGACAGTTTTTTCTAAGGGTGCTCTAACTTCTATTGAAGTAATTGCGAAGACGAATTGCGCAACCATAGGACTTGATTGGAACATGGACGTTGTTGAAGTTCGAAAAGCAATTGGAGAAACAAGAACGATTCAGGGTAATTTGGATCCCTGCGCTTTGTATTCGTCAGAAAAAGAAGTTGAACGTCAGACGATTAATATGTTGGATAAGTTCACAAGTAAAAGACATATTGTAAATTTGGGTCACGGAGTTTATCCGGATATTGATCCTGAAAAGGTTAAAACATTTATTAAAACAGTTAAAAACTATGAATTACGCAATCTTTGATTTTAAAAAAATCGCAACTGTAATTTTCGCAGGTATCCTTTTCGTTTCTATTGGTCAGGAAGGTGAGAATTTGGTTCCAAACGGAAGTTTTGAATCGACAGACGGTAAAGCGAAAAAGCTAAGTATGATAGAGAGTGCCGCAGGCTGGGCCTCGCCAACTGGAGCAAAAGCTGATTTATACACTCCGGGAAAGGTTACAGAAATAAATATTCCTGAAAACATTTACGGAAAAGAGAATGCTCGTGAGGGTGCAAATTATGCGGGAATAGTTGCATTTTCTTATGGAAATAAGATACCAAGAACCTATTTGACTGTGAGACTTGCTGCTCCGTTAAAAAAAGGGATGAAATATTGCGTGAAGTTTTATGTTTCGTTAGCTGAGGCCTCTAAATATGCTTCCAACAATGTTGGGGCTAATTTTTCTAAAAAACCATTCGCTACCGAAGAAAAGTCTACAATCAAAGATATTTCTCATGTGCTATCCGCTGAAAATGATAGCAAAAAAATTAACCAAACATTTAGTTGGTATCAAGTATGCGGATTTTATGAAGCTGAAGGTGGTGAGAAATTCTTGACTCTAGGCAATTTCTTTGCAGATGATCAAACGAAGTATGAGAATAATAAAAAGCCGAAAGACATGAAAAATGATCAAATAATTGCTGCTTATTATTACGTAGATGATGTTTCTGTTATTCTTCTTAATGATGGCGAAAAATGCGATTGTATGAAAGAAGAAGTTAATGAATATTCAGCGACTGTTTACCAGAAGGCAATCATTTTAAATGATAAAATGACAGTTAATGAGAAGATAGAAGCTCAAGTAGTATTTTTTGGATTTGGAAGAACGACATTAACTCCCTCTGGAAAAGAGGCATTGGATTTGCTTTCGGAACAATTAAAAGCGAATGCTGCTCTTAAATTGGATGTAGTTGGGCATAGTGATGAGGAGGAGGATAAAATCGGCGCACTAAAACCACAATATGCGAATATGGCAGAAAAAAGAGCCAATGCAGTACTTCAATACCTTAGTGATAAAGGGATTACTGAAGATCGTTTGAATTCATCACCTCAAGGAAATTCTATGCCAAATGAGGAGAATTTAGAAACTGACGAAGTCGATTTAAAAATGGCGAGAAATAGAAGGGTATCCTTTAAAGTCCAATAATAGACTGAATTGTCTTTGAAGGGCTGAAAGGCCCTTTTTTTTATGAACAGAGGATTAAAAGTGTTTTCTTCATTTAAAAATAGACTCACTAAAATTGCTTTAAAATTGAATAAAGTTCTTGCGTTGGTAATCCAACAACATTATTAAAAGAACCATCAATTTTTTTTACTCCAACACTTCCAATCCATTCCTGTATCCCATAAGAGCCAGCTTTGTCATATGGTTTATATTCATCAATATAATATTGAATCATCTCCATAGATAATGGCTGAAAGTAAACGCAAGTGCTTACTGAAAAAGCATTTTTTTTATGTCTCGATTGAACAACCACCCCCGTTATAACTTTATGAGATCTTCCCGATAATGATTGAAGTATTTCAATAGCGTGATTTCGGCTTTTAGGCTTACCAACAATTTGTTCGTCAATAATAACTGTTGTATCAGCACAGATTAATATTTCATCCTCCAACAGTGTCTCGAACAGGGCATCCGCCTTTTTCATAGCTATAAATTCAGCTACATCTTCAGCCGGCAAGTTATTTGGATAGGATTCGTCAGTTTCTTTAATTCGAATCTCAAAGCTAAAACCCAATTCACTCAGAAGCGCTTTTCTCCGTGGTGATTTTGAACCAAGGATAATTTTCATTTTAAATATTTGCTAGGTAAAAAGAAGATAACACACCAATGAGCATTGTGAGCTTTATTAGATTATCAAATACTTTTAATTTACCGGATCCATTTTTGTAAATCAAAACAACAATTAGCAGATTTAATAATGCCGTTATTATGAATGGCAGACTGATTAAACGTTCTAAATCAAGACTTAAAATAGATTCAAATTTTGCAATCAAAAGAGCTATAAAAAACAATGGTAGAATAAATAATAAGCCACAAACAATTTGTAAACTTTTACATTCTCCAATTACCATAGGCATTGATTTCACAAAAATAAGTCCATCACCTTTTATATCTTGAATATCCTTAATTATCTCACGAGCAAGGTTTTGAATGAATGCAAATAAGGCTAAAAAGTAAATAACCCCAAAATCAATTTCTGCTGCCCATGTAGTAGCATCAAATTCGGAAAAATTTAGGCCATACTGATTGCTAACTTTAAAATAAACCATTGTAAGAAGCGGAACCAAACCAGTTAAGGCAGCAACAAGTAAATTACCAATTAACACTTTACGTTTAAAAAACATGCTGTAAAACCAAAGTATATTTATTGACAATAGATTAATAAATACCAACCAAAGTGTTTCATAACGAATACTTAAGTATACAGAGATGCAAAAAGCAACACCATTAAAACTCCAATGGGTTAAAATTGCCCAACGCCGGTTAATATGTTTAGTTATAATTACTTTTTCTGGCTTATTGATTCGATCTGCTCGCACGTCGAAATAATCATTAATTATATTCCCGCCAGCTGCAATGAGTACAGTTGAAAGCACCAAAAGAAAGAAATCGATAGAGGAACCATCAACTTTTTGATAATAATTGACAGTCGTGATGTAGTAATGTACACCATACATTGTCAATATGATAATGACGAGGTTAATTGGCCTTATGAGTTTTATAAAATACACTATTTAACAATCTTATATTCGGTTCTACGATTTGATTGGTGAGCGGTTTCTTTTTCTATTTCCGTAATTAATTTTGTTATTGAATCATCTGTGATAGTAGGTTGTGTTTCTCCATAACCTTTATATGACACACGAGTTGCTTCAATTCCTTTAGTAAGGATGTAATCGTAGACGGCTTTAGCGCGATCCTCGGATAATTTTTGGTTATCCTTGTCATCACCTCGTGTATCTGTATGCCCACCAATTTCAATTTTTACAACTGAATTCTTTGTTAAGAAATCATATAGTTTATCAAGCTCAAAAAATGATTCTGGTCTAAGAGTTGATTTTCCTAAATCAAAAAATACATTCGCCAACAATACCGGTTTATCGCTTGTCAACGGTATCATTGGAATATCCATATGAATAGCCTCCAAACCTTCAGGGTTTGTCATATTAAAATTCTTTGAAAAGAAAGTATAACCTGGATAAGAAACATTCAAAGCATACTCTCGATTTAACGGCAATGAAACTAAGAATTCCCCCGTTTGTTTATCAGCTTCAGAAAATATAACTTCCTTTCCTGTTTTTAGGTCTATCAATTGGAATTTGCCAGAGATGGCTGCTTTTGTTATTGCATCAAAAACAATACCTTCGAAATAAAGTGTTTTTGTAGGTCGAAATTCTTCAGGCATTTCAAAATAATAAATATCTAAACCACCAAAACCACCCTTACGATCAGATGCGAAAAATGCAATTTCTCCGTCAGGGGACACCATGAGTGAATTTTCTTCATATTTTGTATTGATTGGATAACCTAGATTCTCTGGTTCTGACCAATTTCCCTTTGAGTCCATGCGCGTTAAGTAAATATCTGAACTACCCATTCCAATGTGACCTCGAGAAGCGAAATACAATGTCTTACCATCAGGATGAATTAAAACAGATTCCTCTTGCTCAGAAGTATTAATATGACGTGGTAATGCAACTGGAGTGCTCCACTGACCATTATCTAAAAGTCGAGCAACAAAAATATCGGAATCTACAGGGTCTCCGCGTCTGCTAACTCGACGAACAAAATAAAGCGTTTTTCCATCAGCAGAAAGTGATGGTTGTGATTCCCATGTTGGAGTATTGACGCTACCTGGCAAATTAATAGGGTCAGTCCATCTTGAGCCCAATTTTTTTGTATAAAACATATCGCAACTTCCCTTTCCAGTTCTGTTGTCGCCGTAATTATTATCTCCTGACATGTCCGAACAAGCTACAAAAATTAAGGATCGACCGTCGGCAGCAATTGTTGGGGCTCCTTCATTCAGAACGGTATTTACATTTGGAGGCATCGGTTCGGCAATCCCCCACATATTTCGTTCGTTTAACTGAGAAACATAGAAATCTTCTTGTTGTTTAAATTGAGGTACCCTTTCATCTTTTATTCTTCGAGTAAAAAGAATTGTTTTTCCATCAACTGTAATAGTCGGAAAGTATTCTGGATCAGCCGTATTAATTCCGGGACCGACATTAATTGGATTGAAATTCCGAGGATTCTTCATAGAATTCATTGCGAATTCAGAGTTCAGCCTAATTGATTGAGCTTGCTGCTGTAAATCAGGATTTGCATTTCTATTACGAATAAAAAAGTCGAGGTTTTGTATACTTTTTTCGTAATCACCAACTGCATTTTGAAGGTTCCCTAAATAGAAATAGGTAGTACCTGTTACACTATGATTTGGGTTAATTCTCAAAGCAGCCTCATAATGCCTAATAGCATTATCATAATCCCTCGAATTTTCGTAAAATTCACCCACCCAGACATGCGGCTCCCAAAAATTAGGATCCTTTTCAATCGCTGCTTCCATCAGTTTAATACCCTCCTTAAAATCAGGTATGTTCGTTATTGGATCAAACTTTTTATTTGGTGCCTCTTTTCCTTCTTCAAAAAGTTTAATTGCTTTTTTGTTGGAGGATGAATAACCGATTTGCGCTGTGGAGCATGAAGCGCTAAAAATTAGAATAAAGCAAAATGTGAAAATTCTCATATTTAAGGTATGTTCATATATTTGTGAGATTGTAGTGAAATTAACCATTTTGGGTTCGATTTGACGTAGTCTACGATTAACGGCAAAAAACGTTCCCTTTTTCCCCATTCAGGCTGCAGAAAAAGTTTGCAATTGGAATTTATTTTTAATGCATGCGTTTCTGCCCATTCAAAATCAGAAGGGTGGTTGATAATAATTTTAAGTTCGGACGCAAGGCTATAAGCCTCTTCAATTGGGGATTTAAATTTCTTAGGAGAAAAACAATACCAATCCACTTTGCCTTTTAATAGGGCGGTCCCTGATGTTTCAATTGCGATTTCGATTCCTTTTTCTTTAAGTAATTCTGTGATTTTACTTAAATCATGCATGGCAGGTTCTCCACCTGTGATAACAACGAAATCACAATTTGAGGCTGCAGCTTCGTCAACAATCTTTTGAACTGCTATGGAGGGGTGTAATAATTCATTCCAACTTTCCTTAACATCACACCATGTACAACCTACATCGCAACCCGCTAGACGAATAAAATAGGCGGCTCTTCCGGAATAAAACCCTTCTCCTTGAATTGTGAAGAATGATTCCATTAGAGGGAGTTTTTGCGCAGTCATATAAATTGCTTTTCAGACAAATTTAATATTATCCTAGGTAAAAATCTCTGCAGACGCAAATCAATCAAAGTGGCTTAATGATTTTATGCGGTATTAATTGAAATTTCGGCTATAAAAAAGAGATGAATAAAAACGCTATTTACAACGCAAGTATACATGTATGTATTTATTTATTAAAATGACTAAGAAAATCAAAAATTTGAATTTCAGTATGATCAATCTTTAGTTTTTTACGAAGTCTGCCCCGAGCAATATTAATAGAATGAGCTGATTGACCTGTAATTGCTGAAATTTCTTTTGTAGTCATATTTAGGGAAAGGAAAGCACAAAGTTTCTTTTCGTTTGGCGAAAGTTTAGGATGCGAGTTAGTTAGATTTTGATAAAAATGAGGGTGAGCTTCATTAAAATTTAATTCAAATTGTTCCCAGTGCTTGGTGCTAATATTCCCATTTAAGTCGTGGATAACATTTCCTATAAAATTCTGTTGATCGTCTTTAATGTCTGGAAGTGCCTGATTTAACTTAAGTACAATTTCTTTTATAAGAGTATCTTTTTCTATAAGGAATAAAGCTTTCGAAGTGCTTTCTCGATCTGCGATTTCCTTTTCTAGGTTTATATTTTGTTTTTCGATTTCTGCTTTTTGGGATGCAATTGAATATAAAAGCCGGTTTTTCCGGTATCGAACAAATAAATAAAAAATTAATAAAAGCAAGCTTAATGCTAAAAGCCCACCTATAATAATTTGTAGTTTGTATTGGCTATTTTCAAATTTAGATAAGGTTGCTCTTGTTTTGAGTGATTTTAATTTTTGATTTTGTTCAAGGGCAAACGCATCACGGCTTAAGTTGTATTTTAAAGATGAGTCGGCAAAGGCCATTTGTAACTCTTTAAATTTCAAGGCGTTTGATTTATCATTTTTGGACTTATACAATTCGCTTAAAGCATTGCAAAGTTTGGATTGATCTTCAAAAGTATTGTGACCATTTATTGATTTAAAACTGGTAACTAGATAATTCAATGACTTATTTTCATCTTTTTTATCTCTATAATATAATCCAAGGAAAAGAGATCTTTCGGCATCATCAGTGAGTTCAGGTGTCCTAGTTGCTAAAACGTATGACCAGTTTAAATATATTTCTGCAGAATCCATTTTATTCAAATACAAAAAATTCACTCCCATATTTTTGGTAAGAATAGATTGTAACGAAAAGTCCTTTTTCGTTTTGACAATTTTAAGCGCTAAATGCTGTTGTTTGAGTGATTTGTAATATTGTCCATCATTTTGCAATGAAAGGGAGTAATTAGTGTAAATCACTTCTTCTAAATAGTGTGATTTATTTTTTTGAAGCAAATGAAGCGCTTTTGTATACTCAGACAATGACTTTTCCAAATTGATATTGTCAAAAGAATAAATTTCGCCCAAGGTGTTATGAAAACGGATTTCATATTGAATATTTTTGGCGTGAAGAACTTCTTTCTCCAATCTTTTCATCCAGAACATACATTCTTTAAAGTTTTTCATTTCTACTAAGTAAAAATTGGAAAGCTCTTCTAGAATTACATATCTATCTGTAATATTTTTCTGATCGCTGTATCTTTCTAATTCCTGCAGCTTTAAAAGGCATTTTTCAGGATTGATTCGAAGATTATCGTGAACCCAATCGATACCTTCTTTTACTTCGTTGCTTTGTGATGAAGAAGTGAAGGATGCGCATAGAAAAGT
>CAMATR010000010.1 GCA_945861175.1 Chitinophaga pinensis
TCCGAAAATAATTGCAGATGCCTGCAATAAAGTTCAAGGACAATTTACTTCAGGCACATGTTCAATAACCCAAAAAGCATCAATTGCTGCCATGAACGCAGACCCAGTGGTTTTAAAAGATATGATTGCTGCTTTCAATAATCGAAGAAGGCTTGTATTGGGGGCTTTAAATGAGATAAATGGGGTTAGAGCAAATGTTCCCGTAGGAGCTTTTTATGTATTCCCGGATGTATCCTCTTTCTTCGGTAAATCCTTCAATGGCACTGTGGTTAAGGATGCAAATGACCTGTGCTTATACTTATTGGCGGAAGCTTTGGTGGCATTAGTTTCTGGAGATGCATTTGGTGATATGAATTGCATCCGCATTTCTTATGCTGCATCCGAAGAAACACTAACGGAAGCCATGAAGCGCATTAAAATCGCCCTAGAAAAATTGAATTAATGTCCGAAGTTAAGCAACTTTTCGAACGATTTAAAGGCAAGAAAATAGTCGTAATAGGCGATGTAATGATCGATGCCTATTTGCGTGGAAAAGTAAATCGTGTTAGCCCCGAAGCACCCGTTCCAATTGTTAGTCTTGAGAAGCAGGAAGATCGATTAGGAGGCGCAGCTAATGTTGCTTTAAATTTAGTTGCGCTTGGCGCGGCTCCCATAATTTGTTCTGTTGTTGGAAATGATAAACAAGCAGATGATTTGAAAGAGTTATTGCACGAAGCAAAAATTTCTTCTCAGGGGTTGATTTTCAGTGCTACTCGCCAAACAACAATTAAAACAAGAATTATCGGCAATAACCAACAATTATTGCGGATTGATTCGGAACAAACTAATTCTATTTCGGTTCAGGAAGAAGAAGAACTACTTTCAAAAATTAAAGAGTTACTTAAGTCAGGAATTGACGGAATCATTTTTGAGGATTACAATAAAGGGGTGCTCACACCTCGAGTAATTAATGAAGTTATTCTGCTAGCAAATGCAGCCAATTTGATTACCGCTGTTGATCCAAAAAAACAAAATTTCTTAGAATACAAAGGAGTATCATTGTTTAAACCAAATTTAAAAGAACTGCGAGAAGGATTAAATATAAATTTTACTTTTTCACCGAATGCCAAATTGGACTTTGAGAATGCAGTTACTGAACTCGAAAATCAGTTGTTTAATCGTATTTCCTTTGTGACACTTTCCGAATTTGGCGTTTTCATTAAACAAAGCGAACATAATTATTATGCTGAGGCGCATCTAAGAAATATTTCTGATGTGAGTGGTGCAGGTGATACTGTGATTGCAGTTGCTACTTTATGTTTGGTTTGTGGCGCAAAACTTGAACTTATTGCTGAGTTGGCGAATATAGCTGGGGGACTTGTTTGTGAAAAGAGCGGTGTTGTTTCGATAGACCATGAGCAATTCATTAACGAGGCGATAAGACTTTTAATTTAACTCATTTAAAGGAATGTCTGTAGAAAAAAAAGTCGTTAAACCATATGGCAACCGCGATCGTTCAAAGAAAGAAGAAGTTGCTGAGATGTTCAATAATATATCAGGAAAGTATGATTTTTTGAACCATTTTCTTTCACTTGGAATTGATAAAATTTGGCGTAAGAAGGCCGTAGAGCTTTTGAAAGAATTGAAGCCGAATCGAATTCTTGATCTGGCAACAGGTACAGGGGATTTTGCAATCGAAAGTCTGCGCTTAAAACCTCAGGAAATAGTGGGTATGGATATTTCAGAGGGCATGTTGGAAGTTGGACGTCAAAAAATGAAAAAAAATGGTTACGACAACATCATTTCCATGCGATTAGGCGATTCAGAAGCACTTCCGTTTGAAGATAATTATTTTGATGCCCTTACCGTAGGATTTGGTGTTCGTAACTACGAAAACTTAGACAAAGGATTATCTGAAATGCTGCGAGTTGTGCGCCCGGGTGGTAAATTGGTAATCTTGGAATTTTCGAAACCAAAACGATTCCCTGTAAAACAGTACTATGCTTTTCATTCGAAATACATCATTCCTTTTTTTGGTAAACGGATTTCAAAAGATGAAAAAGCGTATGCTTATTTGCCTGAGTCAGTAGCTGCATTTCCAGAAGGTAAGGATTTTGAAAACATTTTGATACGCTTAGGTTACAAAGAAGTCAATGCAAAATTAGTAGCTGGAGGAATAGCCACTATTTATTCAGGTTTGAAATAAGTTACATAATTGAAACAGCAATATTTACTTACCATAAACGTTAAGGCTCTCATGAACAAGCTGTTTTTGCTATTTGCTTTATTTCTAGCATCATCATTATTTGCTCAGAAGGAAAAGCCACAAAATTACCGACGTTTTGACGAGCGAACAATCCACTTTGGATTTATGCTTGGATTTAATTCGGCTAATTTTGCTGCATTTCCAGTAATAAATGCATATGAACAATATGGATTGAAATCATTACTTGCAAAGTCGCAACCGGGCGGACAAGTAGGAATTGTTTCTTCCTTAAAATTAGGCACACCTGTAATTCGATTAAGACTTTTACCAACCCTTTCATTTCAAGAAAGGATATTGCAATATACATTTCAAAATCCCGACCCTACAAAAGATCAAGATGTCTTCAGCGAAGAAAGGATCAATTCAACCAATATAGATGTTCCGTTAATGTTTCAGTTCCGGACCCTTAGGTATAATAATTTTGCTGCTTATGCCCTGCTAGGGGGTCAATATACCATTGATTTGCAATCACAACAAGATGCATCTCAAAATTTCATAGACCCTTTTATAAAGATCAAGAAGAATGATTATTTTGGACAAGTAGGTGGCGGGGTAGAATTTTTTGCGCCTTATTTTAAATTTGGAATCGAATTGAAATATTCCCGTGGCTTAACGAATGCTTTTATTCAAGATTTAACGCCCGTTTCCAAACCGATTGATCGTCTTTACAACAGCACGTGGTGGGTTTCCTTTATTTTTGAAGGGTAATGATTCGTTCGATTCAATTTCAATTAACACCTGAAAAGATTTTTGATGATGAATTCTTGAAGAATAAAATACGTCAGGAACTCAATTTAGAAAATGATGATTTTACCTTTAAATGGAAACGAAGAAGCATTGACGCAAGAAAGCGACAAATCCTTTACAATGCTACATTCGAAGTATATTTGGATGGGGAATTACCACAAATTGAAAGTGCATTCAAAGCAAAAGATGTCCAATTATCAAAGGAGGTTGTCATCATCGGCGCTGGACCAGCTGGTTTATTTGCTGCTTTAAGATGTATTGAAAATGGACTTAAACCAATTATTTTTGAGCGCGGAAAGGATGTTCGAGAACGCAGAAGAGATTTAGCGAAGTTGAATAAGGAATCAATCGTTGTTGAGGATTCGAATTATTGTTTTGGAGAAGGGGGCGCAGGCACCTATTCAGATGGCAAGCTATACACTCGTTCAAAAAAGAGAGGTGATATTGAAAAAGCACTCAAGACATTTGTCGAATTTGGTGCAAGTGAAGATATTTTAGTGGATGCACACCCGCACATAGGAACAAATAAATTGCCCCAGATTATTGTTTCGATGCGGGAAAAAATAATTGCATGCGGAGGAGAAGTCCATTTTCACAAACGATTAACGGATCTTAAGATTGAGAAAAATCGTCTAAAGAGTATTTGCATCAATTCTTTGGAATGGAAAAATGTTGATCACATGATTCTTGCAACGGGACATTCAGCTCGAGATATCTTTTATTTATTGCATGAAAAAGGTGTGCGAATTGAAGCTAAGCCTTTTGCTTTGGGTGTAAGAATAGAGCACCGACAGGAATTAATTGATTCCATTCAATATCATGGGCGTTTGAATGATGAGTATCTACCTCCAGCATCCTATTCATTGGTAACTCAGGCCGATGACAGGGGCGTTTATTCGTTTTGTATGTGTCCGGGGGGAATTATTGCACCATGCTCTACGGCTAATGGTGAAGTAGTTACAAATGGTTGGTCGCCCTCGAAACGAAATAACCCATATTCCAATTCAGGAATAGTAGTGAGTATTTATCCATCAGATTTTCCAGGAAAAGAAAATGATCCGTTTGTTTGTTTGAATTTTCAAAAAGCAGTCGAAAAAAAATGTTGGGAAGCAGCGGGAAGTACGCAAAAAGTTCCAGCACAGCGAATGGTTGATTTTGTTGAAGGAATTAAATCGGTTGATTTTCCGAGATCATCCTACCAACCGGGTATTGAAAGTGTAGATTTAAATACGGTTTTGCCAAAATTTGTATCTAAGCGACTTCGTTTAGCCTTTCAGGATTTCGGTAAAAAAATGCGAGGTTACTTAACGAACGATGCGGTGTTGCATGCTCCAGAATCTAGAACATCTTCACCGATTGCCATTCCTCGAAATAATGAAACGTGCGAACATATTGAAATTGAGGGTATATTTCCCTGTGGAGAGGGTGCCGGGTATGCTGGTGGAATTATTTCTGCCGCGATAGATGGTATGAAGTGTGCTGATGCTATTTTTCAAAAATCGAAACATGAAGTATAGCGTTTACTTACTATTTCTATTCATTTGTTTAAATGCTCTCAGTCAGCAATCATCAAAAGTTGATTATTCAGATCTTTCAAATTGGGCACTTTTTCCAGACAATTATCCAGCATCATTTACAAAAATGGTAAAGGGTGAAATACTCGATTCAATAGATGTGTTTTACGTTTATCCAACGTTACTTTTGGATAAAGAAAATACTCGTTGGAATATTGATTTGGATGATACTGCGTTTCGTGAAAAAGTACTTAATTTTCCGGTCAAGTTTCAAGCTTCTGCATGGGCTAGTGCAGGCAAATTGTATGCTCCTTTTTACCGTCAGGCGCATATTAGAGCTTATTCTAATTTAGAGAATGGAGGCCGCGATTCATTATTGTTTGCTTACAACGATGTTCGCACAGCTTTTATTTACTATTTAGAACATTTCAACAAAGGCCGAGGAATTATTTTAGCGGGACATAGCCAAGGCTCAACCCATGTGTCATTATTATTAAAAGAATTTTTTGATGGAAAAGCACTTCAAAGTCAATTAGTTGCAGCATACATTCCAGGAATTGGCTTCGAACGAAATGAATTCCAATCCATTCCGCTAATGATTAGGAAAGATCAAACGGGTGGTTTTGTCTCGTGGAATACACATAAGAGAAAGTTTGATTCACGAACCGTTAGATGGCATTTTGGGAAAGCGGCGATAAATCCGGTAACTTGGGATACAACCTCTTTTGCCAATCGTCGATTTCATCAAGGATTTTTATTTTCTAATGAAAAATTATATGTTAAAAGTTTTAATACGAATCTTGAAAATGGTATCGTTTGGATTTCTACGCCTCGATTCCCATATCGTTATTTAGCCTTTACAATGGATAATTATCATGCGGGAGATATAAATCTTTTCTGGGAAGATATTCGACAAAATGCTATCCTGAGATCTCGCAGCTATAACGGAAAAGATTAGTTCTAACTTCTTTTAAATTCAGAAACTAGAATACCTGTCGCAACCGCCACATTTAATGATTCTGAATCTCCGAAGGCAGGAATTGTCAGAGGATAAGAAATTAATTGAATTAAATCTTCAGAAATACCTTTTCCTTCACTTCCCATTAATAGAATTGAATTATTATTGAGGTTTTCCTGATAGACGTTTTTTCCTTTAAGCATGGCTCCATATATTGGTCTTTTTTCTATTTTCAGCCAATCATTTAGGTTTTTATAGTGAACATTAACCCTAAATATTGCACCCATACTTGATTGAACAACTTTTGGGTTGTATACTTCTACAGAGTCGTTTGAACAGACTAGGTCCTTTATTCCAAACCAATCTGCAATGCGCAAAATAGTACCGAAATTACCTGGGTCTTGTATGCCATCTAACGCAAGGGTTAGACCTTTAGAATGGGTTTTTCTTTCAACTATCGATTTTTTAACAATAGCCAATACTTTATTTGGAGATTTCAAACAGGATATGCGTCCTAATTCAGCAGGAGAAACAACAGTCGAATCAATTGTTGATGACTGAAATTGAAAATCTGAAGTATGAGCTACAAACTGAATTTCATGGGGCAATAACTGTAAAGCTTCGTTAACCAATTTTTCTCCTTCAATAATAAAGAATCCGAGTTCTTCTCTAAACTTTTTCTGGTGAAGAGATCTTATCCATTTAATTTTGTTTGCTGAAATATCCGCCACTGCGTCTTAAATATTAATTTTGTTAGGAAGCCAATGTTCCAAAGTATCAAACATACATATATTCTTTTTATTATTTGCTCACTTCTGACGGCATGTAATCAGACAAAGTATGTTCCAGAGGGTAAGTTCTTAATCAAGAAAAATAAAGTGAGTATCTCAGGAGACGACTTGACGTACGACATGGTAAATCCAATCATTCGACAGCAGCCAAATTATAAAACCTTTGGTTTTAAGATGAAACTTTGGGCTTACAATCGAATAGATTCAACCGTAGTTGCTGAAAAGAGATTGAAACTAAATTACAAATTACGTAAGACCAATGAGCATAAAATATTGAGGCAACAACACGTCAATAATAAAAGAATTGCGAAAGCTAGGAAAAAGGGTAGAGAGCTTTATACAGAAAAAATTATTTACCTCAAGGATACCGTGAATGTAAAATTATTTCTTCGCGAATGGTTCAAATATAAACTTGGAGAAAAACCCGTAGTTTTTGACAGTCTTATTTTTAATAAGTCGAAAGAACAATTAAATGTCTTTTTAAAAAATAAAGGATTTTTTAGAGGCTCAGTGACTGCTGAGGTGGTTGAATTGCGACGGAGGAAAGTAAAGGTCAGATATAAAATCGAATCTGGTAAACGTTTTATTATCGATTCTGTTTATATGGTTTTTTCAAATCCAATTATAAAACCTAATTACGAGAATTATGTTCTCAAAACAGAGGGTGGAAATTTAGTTGGGCAACCATTTGACAAAGATTTATTGGGAGAATATAGAGATAATGTGGCTAAATA
Source organism: Chitinophaga pinensis (assembly GCA_945861175.1). Classification (GTDB taxonomy): domain Bacteria; phylum Bacteroidota; class Bacteroidia; order Flavobacteriales_D; family Crocinitomicaceae; genus M0103. Next base: position 6,990 of record CAMATR010000010.1, read on the forward strand.
CATGAGGGACAATGCTTTCTATGGATTTAGCAATTCCAATATAAGTTATGTTGCAGATACCTCTTTTACAGATATGACTGTACATCTCGGTGTTGTTTTTTCGGATCGAATGCTACAATCGGTCTCAAAGCGTGACTCCTTGATTGCAGTAAAACATAAAGTTATGTTTATTAAGAATGTCTATTTCCACATTGCGGACACATCTTATTTTAAAGGTAATTTCAAAAAAACACTTCAAGACATGGGTCTTACGCTATTAGATGATCAGTATTTTGTGAGAACAATTGATACTTTTCAGTATGCAGAGAGAAAAGTCAGCCACTCGGATGAATTGGATATGAAACGAATTGCAACATTTTTATATAACGGTGAATTGAAAATTGACCCAGATGTAATTGAATTACAGAATTATTTGGAAAAAGAGAATTATTATAAAGAATATTACCTTGAGCGTTCTTATAAAAGACTAATTCAATTAGATCTTTTTCAGGTAATAAAGCCCGTCATAGTTGAAGTCCCAGGAACTAAATACCTGGATATTCACTATTATTTAGTGCCTTCTCAGAAACAAAGTTTAGGTTTTGAGCCGAGAGCAACAAATAGTAACGGTTTCCTGGGTGTATCAGCATCAATTAATTATACAAATAAAAATCTTTTCGGCGGAGCTGAAAAAATGGTGTTTTCAGTAGGTGGGGGATTTGAATCTCAGCCACCTGTATTTGATCAAAGCATAGATGGCCAACCGATACAAAAACCTGGTAGAAGTTTTAATACATTTGAAATTGGACCAAGTTTGAAATTTGATATCCCTGGATTATTCCCAACTAAGGTGACGGCACTTTCTAAGAGACAGCGACCGAGAACAATAATGTCTGTAGCTTATAATTATCAGGATAGATCAGATTTTACAAGACATATTTTACAGCTAAATTATTTATGGAAATTTTATGTAGATAAAACACAAATTTTTCAGATTGGCTTGCCAGGCTTATCTGTGATTAAATTTGTTGATATTAAAAACTCCCCTGCTTTTGAGCAAGTGTTGACTAATCTCAATGACTTGTTCTTGCGAAATGCGTATAGTAATCAATTTATTTGGCAAGACCTCCGTTTTACATTTGAATACAATAACAAAGAAGACGAAAACAAAAAGAGGGCCAACTTTTTATTCAATTCTTCATTTGATCCTGCGGGAAATTTACTTTCACTGTTTAAAAATAGACAGGATACATTGTCTAACGGGCAATACAGTATCTTCAGTGTAGCATATTCGCAATTTGCTCGATTAGACAATGAAATGATATACTCTTATCCTATGTCTAACAAGAAAAGTGTGCATGCTCGATTGCAGGCAGGTATTGGTATACCTTATGGAAATACAAAAACTTCTTTGCCATATGATTACGCTTTTTTTGCCGGAGGTTCGAATGATAATAGAGGATGGAGAGCTCGAGCTCTAGGCCCTGGATCTTATAAGTACTACCTTGACACGAATAGAACAGCGACTCAAATTAGTGATATTCGGCTTGGGGCTTCAAGTGAATTTCGTTTTTCCATGAGTGATGTTTTGAAAGGGGCTATATTTATAGATGCAGGAAATACTTGGACTTACAATTTAGATAAGAATCGTTTAGGGAGTCAATTTTCCAACAATTGGTTCAGAGAAATTGCGGTGTCTTCAGGGATCGGTTTTAGAATGGATTTTGATTTCTTTATTTTACGACTTGATTTAGGTATTCCTATTACTAACCCTTCTATGCCAATTGGTGAAAGATGGATTTTCAATCGAGAAAGACCAAATTATATAAGTGAAGGTATAAATACCTTTGGATTGGATAAATACCAGAGATATTTACCAAAACCATTTACTCCAGTGTTTCATTTTGGTATCGGATTTCCTTTCTGATTAATCTTCAATAATAGCGAGGTTTGCAAATCGCAACAAAACGGTTTTAGCGCCATGATTAGGGAAAAATATCGTTGCCTTTTTATCAGCGCCTTCACCTTCTATTTTTGTTACTTTTCCTTTACCGAATCGGTCATGCATGACATTGTAGCCTACTTTTAAATCTCCTAACACATTCTGATCATTTTTTCCCGGTCCAACTTTATCAATTGATTTAAAACTTCCTGAATTTGATCCAAGAGGTTTATTTAAACCTCCAGATAGTGAACGTTCAAAACCTCCTGAAAAACCGCTAAGTGACTTGCCTACTCCACGCTGTGGTGTTTCGATATGTAGATAATTTTGATCTATTTCATCGATAAATCTGCTCGGTTCTGAGGTTACTAAACTCCCCCAATTGAAACGTGATGCAGCATAAGAAAGTGTACAAGATTCTTTTGCTCTTGTAATTGCAACATAAAAAAGGCGCCGCTCTTCTTCAAGATCAGTCCTTGAATTTAAGGCCATTTGGGATGGAAACAGATTTTCTTCCAGACCAACAAGAAAAACATGCGGAAATTCCAATCCTTTACTAGAATGGATTGTCATAAGTGTTACATGATTTTTTTCTTCAGTGCTTTGTTGATCGGCATCGGTAAGTAATGCCACATCAATCATAAATTCAGAAAGTGAAAGGTCTGCATCTTCTACTTGAGAAATAGTAAATTCTTTAATTCCAGCCAGTAATTCTTCAATATTCTGATACCGCTCCACTTCCTCTGGCCCCTTATCCTTCTCGTTGTATAATTCCCTTAAAATTCCCGAAGATTTTGCGATTGTTTGAGCGAGCTCATATGCGTTCAACTTATCAAGTTGTGCAGCAAAACTACTTATCATTGTCGCGAATTCATAGAGCTTACTTTTTGTCCCAGCATTCAGGGCAACAGGGTATTGTTGAAAATTGTTAATCACATCCCAAATACTCACTCCATAAGTTGATGCCGCAATTATGATATTTTCAATGGATGTTTTTCCAATCCCGCGTTTTGGATAGTTAATTACCCTTTTAAGGGCCTCTTCATCTCTATGATTTGTTGTCAAACGAAAATAGGAGAGAAGGTCTTTAATTTCTTTCCGTTGATAGAAGGAAATACCACCATAGATTTTGTAGGGTATATTAATTTTTCTTAATGCTTCTTCAAAAGATCGAGATTGTTTATTGGTTCGATAAAGAATAGCAAAAGCATTGTATGTCTCAACTCCACTTTGTTTAAAATTGAAAATTTTGTTGGTTATAACTTTTCCTTCCTCATTGTCCGTAAGTGTTCGTACCACATTGATTTTTGAGCCGTCACTATTGTCAGTCCATACTGTCTTTTTAATTTGATCTTGGTTTTTGGAAATAATGCTGTTGGCGGCTTCAACGATATTCTTAGTGCTGCGATAATTTTGCTCTAGCTTGAATAATTTGAAATCAGGATAATCTTTCCTAAAATTAAGTATGTTCTGAATATTTGCACCGCGGAATGAATAGATACTTTGAGCGTCATCGCCAACAACGCAAATATTCTCATACACAGCTGCTAGTTTTTTAATAATAAGATACTGAGCATAATTGGTATCTTGGTACTCATCAACTAAAATATATTTGAATTTTTGCTGATAGTAATGAAGCACATCAGGGAAATCCCGAAGTAGCACGTTTGTTTGATATAAAAGATCATCAAAATCCATAGCACCTGCCCTAAAACAGCGTGTTACATAAGTTTTATAGACATTTGCTAACTCGGGTCGCCGTGATTGTTCATCCTCTTTCATTATATCAGCATTCTGCGCGTATGCATCAGCAGAAATAAGGTTGTTTTTAGCAGAAGATATTCTACTAAGCACCATCCCAGATTTGTATATTTTATCATCAAGATTGAGCTCTTTGACAATGTCTTTGAGCAAGCTTTTGGAATCCTGAGTATCGTAAATTGTAAAATTTGTTGGATAACCTATTCTATCAGAATTGTATCTAAGAATACGCGAAAAAACTGAGTGAAATGTTCCCATTGTGATATTCTTCGCTTCTGTTCCGCCGACGATTTTCCCAATACGTTCAGTCATTTCTCTGGCTGCTTTATTCGTAAATGTAAGCGCCATAACGTTAAATGGATCAATGCCTTGTTCAAGCATATATGCGATTCGAAACGTAAGTACTCTTGTTTTTCCGGAACCTGCTCCAGCGATTACCATTGTAGGCCCATGAATACTCTTCACGGCCTCCAGTTGGCTAGCATTCAATTCGTTGAGATAACTCATTCAGAATAAAGGTGTTGGTTGTTTATATTTTAGGAAAATACATTTAGAATATCCTAAGACAAAAGTAACAAAATGAAAGATTTAATAGCCTATTTGCATCTTCATTTTTTTAACAATTGTCAGTAAAATAGGACACGAACATTTTTAAAGTAGGCTGAAAAATTGTAAATTCGCAAACTTGAAAATAAAATAGTTTTATGAGTCATTCAATTAAGTCTGGAGTTGCAACTGGAGATCAAGTTCAAAAGATTTTTCAATATGCGAAGGAAATGAGTTTTGCGCTTCCAGCAATTAATGTGACGAGTTCGAGCACCGTAAATGCTGTTATGGAAACTGCTGCAAAGTTGAAAGCACCTGTTATTATTCAGTTTTCGAATGGTGGTGCACATTTTTTTGCGGGAAAAAGTTTATCGAACGAAAACGAAAAAGCTGCAATTGCTGGCGGTATAGCTGGCGCAAAGCATATTCATACGCTTGCTAAAGCTTATGGCGCAACTGTTATATTGCATACCGATCACTGCGCGAAGAATTTATTGCCATGGATCGATGGTTTGCTTGACGCAAGTGAAGAGCATTTTAAGTTAACAGGTCAACCTTTGTACAGCTCTCATATGCTCGATTTATCTGAAGAGCCAATTAAAGAGAATATTGAGATTTGCAAAAAATACCTTACTCGAATGAGTAAAATGGGAATGACGCTTGAGATTGAGTTAGGAATTACAGGTGGTGAAGAAGATGGTGTAGATAATTCGGATATAGATAGTTCCAAGTTGTATACGCAGCCTGAAGAGGTCGCATATGCCTATGAAGAACTTATCAAGGTCTCTGATAAATTTACTATTGCTGCTGCTTTTGGAAATGTTCATGGGGTTTATAAACCTGGAAATGTGAAATTGACACCAAAGATTTTGAAGAATTCTCAAGAATATGTTCAGAATAAATTTCATACCCGAAATAACCCAGTTGATTTTGTGTTTCACGGAGGTTCAGGTTCAACTCTAGAAGAGATTCGTGAGGCCATTAGCTATGGTGTGATCAAAATGAACATAGATACTGATTTGCAATTTGCTTTTACGGAAGGAGTAGGAGATTATGTAGTAGATAAAATTGACTACCTTAAAAATCAAATTGGAAATCCTGAGGGAGATGATAAACCAAATAAAAAATACTACGATCCAAGAAAATGGATGCGTGAAGGAGAGCTTACTTTCAATGATCGTCTGATGAAAGCATTTGAAGACTTAAACAATATTAATACACTTTAATTGATTATTTCAATTTATAAACTATGAGTTGGTTCAAAAGAAATAAGGAGGGAATAACCACTTCGACGAAGGAAAAAAAGGAAACACCTGAAGGTCTTTGGTCGAAATGTTCGAGATGTAAAACACTTTTTACAGCTGATGACTTAGCTAAAAACAACTATGTTTGTGATAGATGTTCGCATCATGAGCGGATTGGATCTGAAGAGTATTTTTCTATTCTTTTTGATAAAGGGGAATACCTTGAAATGGATGAGAAATTGACCTCCGGCGATCCATTGAATTTTGAGGACACGAAAAAATATACAGATAGAGTTAAGGCAACTCAAAAATCTTCTGGTTTATATGATGCTATTAGAACTGCTAAAGGTAAATTAGATGGTGTTGATTTCGTTGTTGCCGCAATGGACTTCTCTTTCATTGGTGGGTCAATGGGTTCTGTAATGGGTGAGAAAATAGCACGTGCGATTGACGAGGCAATTCGTATACAGGCTCCTTTCATGATTATTTCTAAATCCGGAGGTGCAAGAATGATGGAAGCAGGATATTCGTTAATGCAAATGGCTAAAATATCAGGAAAATTGGGACAATTGGCTGAGGCTAAATTACCTTACATATCATTTTTGACTGATCCAACAACTGGTGGAGTGACTGCTTCCTTCGCAATGCTTGGTGATATCAATATCGCTGAACCAGAATCATTGATTGGTTTTGCTGGGCCGCGTGTGGTAAAAGAAACAATTGGGCGCGATCTTCCCGAAGGATTTCAAACCGCTGAATTTGTATTGGAACACGGCTTTTTAGATTATATTGTGGACAGAACAAAACTGAAGGAAACACTTTCCTTGTCTTTAAAGTTCTTTATGAACTAAAAATAAAGTCCCGATTAATCGGGACTTTATTTTTTTAAGTTATTCTTTTACAAGTTCAATTCACCTTTATTTTCCAATTCTTTATAGTGTTTTACAAGTTCCAAAGCTGCTGGTATAACATCACTACTTAGTACTATCAAAGAGCCTGGTATAGCATTTTTAATTGCAAATGTTATAGCTTCTTTTTCTGATGGAATGATTGTTGTCTTTTTATTAGGGTCAACCATATTTATACCATCTTGAAGCATTTGAATTAGTTCAGTTTCCGATCTTCCTCGTAAGTGTTTGTCTTGTCGAATAATGATTTCATCAAATGCCCCAGCTGCAGTTTTACCTATTTCGTTGTTATCCTCCTCACGACGATCTCCAATTCCTGCAATTATTCCTACTTTGACAGTTGCTTCCATGGTGTCAACAAATTTTTTCAATGCTCTCATGCCAGCTGCATTGTGCGCATAATCTAAAAGAACAGTGAAATTTTTAAACTCAAATAAATTCAGACGACCAGGTGTTTGAGAAGGGGATGGAAGGAATGATTCCAAACCAGCTTTCATATCTTCAATACTTACACCTTGTATATTAGCTGCTAGAATTGCTGGAAGTACATTTTGAATCATAAATTCGGCTTTTCCCCCATAAGTCAAAGGTATCTCCTCAACTCTCATGACTCGCATTTTCCATTCACCGCGACAAATAGTTACGAATCCATTTTCATAGATTGCTGTGATACCGCCTTTTCTTTGTAATGCTTTAACTCGGGGATTATCTTCATTCAAGGAAAACAAAGCCACATTGCATTCAAGACTTCGACGCATTTCATAGACTAAATCGTCATCTGCATTTAAGATTGCATACCCATTAGGCAGAACTGTTTCTGGAACCACGGCTTTAACTCTCGCTAATTGCTCTACAGTATGAATTCCCTTTAAACCCAAATGATCAGCTTCAACATTTGTTACAATCGCTACATCACAATTTTTAAATCCTAAACCAGCACGTAATATTCCTCCTCTAGCACATTCTAAAACAGCAAAGTTCACTGTTGGGTCCTTTAAAACAAATTCAGCACTCGATGGACCTGTGCAATCACCCTCCATTAGTAAACGATTTTGAATATATACGCCATCTGTAGTAGTATAACCGACTCTGTATCCTTTCAATTTCATAATATGTGAAATCAATCGGGTAGTAGTGGTTTTTCCATTGGTTCCAGTTACTGCAACAATTGGAATTCGCGCGTTACTGCCAGTTGGGAAAAGTTTATCAATAACAGGCCCAGCAACATTGCGCGGTAATCCTTTAGCAGGGGCGAGGTGCATCCTAAAACCGGGACCAGCATTCACCTCTAAAACTGCCCCACCGGTTTCTTTTAATGGTTTTGTAATGTCGGATGTCATTATATCAACTCCACAGATATCTAAGTCGATGATTCGTGAAATCCTTTCAACCATTGAAATATTTGCAGGATGAACGAAGTCGGTAACATCTTCAGCAGTTCCTCCAGTGGATAAATTTGCTGTATCCTTCAAGATAAGCAATTGACCTTTTTCGATAACTGAATCTACTGTATATCCTTTTGAAGTGATTAGACTTATAGTAAGATCATTAACCGTGATTTTTGTCAAAACATTTTCATGTCCGAAACCTCTTCTTGGGTCACTATTTACAATATCAATTAACTCTTGAATAGTTGATTTTCCATCTCCAATAACATGGGCGGGAGTTCTCAACGCTGCAGCAACTAATTTATGATTGATAACTAGTAATCGGTAATCAACTCCGGTAATATATTTTTCAATTATAATAGAATTCGATACATTCTTCGCTGCATGAAATGCTACCAAAGCATCTTCATACGAGTTTACATTTACAGTTATTCCTCGTCCATGATTGCCATCAACAGGTTTTACTACTAAAG
>CAMATR010000011.1 GCA_945861175.1 Chitinophaga pinensis
CCTGAAACATTAAAGCGGTATAAAAATCATTACGGAATTGAAAGTAAAAATTGGACGTTTTTAACTGGAGATGAACAAAAGACGCATCTTCTTGGAATAGAAAACTTTCAAATTTTTGCTGGCAGGGATGATGAATCTCAAGGTGGATATGCGCATTCCGGGGCATTTACACTTGTTGATAAAGAAGGATTTGTAAGAGGTGTTTATTTGGGTACAGAGGCTAAACAAGTCGACCAATTACAGAAAGATTTAAGATTATTGTTAAAAGAAGAATATGGAATTTTTGGATCAAAATAAAGCTGCTAGAATGCAAAAGTTGATAATTGCAGTTTCAGTTGTTATTCCCTTAGTGGTTGGGATTCTTTTTAGAGTTAGAATAGATGTTGGTCGCGACATGACTTTCTTGCCTTCAATTTATGCATTCATTAATGGTCTGACAGCGATTACATTAATTGCGGCACTTGCTGCAATTAAAAAACAAAAGCGTGAATTGCATAGATCTATGGTGCGTTTTGCATTGGCTTTGTCCTTACTTTTTTTGCTACTCTATGTTCTCTATCACATGACTTCAGACTCAACATTATATGGTGATTCAAATCAGGATGGTAAAGTTGATCTGTTAGAGAGAACAATCATTGGTTGGACAATGTACCCGTATTATTTTCTTTTAATATCTCATGTTTTATTAAGCATGGCGGTAATTCCATTGGTATTATTTGCTTATTTGAAGGCATGGTCCGGAAACTTTGAAGGGCACAAGAAAATTGTTCGATTTGCATTCCCAATTTGGCTGTATGTTGCTGTTTCAGGGGTTGTTGTATATTTTTTAATAAGTCCATATTATTAATTTTTTAAATTGTTTCATAGAAAAAGATTTTTTTCTAATTTCAAACCATTAATTATTTATCTATGCGCTACTTATTTTTTCTGACTTTTCTGGTCATTTTTTCTGATTTTGCAATATCCCAGCTATCAGCTACCGTTTCCTCAACGGTAAATACCAATTGTAATGGCTCAGATTGTACCTATTCAGGACCGTCGATTCTTATTAATGAATTGATGATTTCACCAACGGTTTTTGATGGTTCTATTAGCGGTGCTGGTGGAATGAGCGCTGGTCGCGGTGAATGGATTGAATTATACAATCCTAATTTGTGTCAGCCGGTTGATGTCTCTTGTTATTATCTTGGAAATAATACAGCAGAAGGAACGGGAGGATATGTTATTCCGTCGGGAACTATTGTTCCTGCTGGAGGATTTTGCGTTATTAGAGGATCTAACATGACGGCTGTTCCATTGGCACTTTTAGTTTCTAACGGCGGAAATGTTATTGAATTAGTCGTTCCTACAAATACAACAGATGCAGGTGTTTGTGCATCCGGGACGAGAGTATGGTTCCCTAACGCTGGGGGTTGGTTTGCTTTTTACGACAGCAATGGCGTTCCTCAAGATGCAGTGTCATGGAATAGTGCCGCAACAACGGGGCAAAATGGTTCTCCTTGTGTTGCTGCTTTGGCAGGATGCTCTTTTTCAGGAACCTTAGCAAGTTATAGTGTAATTCCATCAGCGAGAAAAAATTTAATTTATACCGCTGTCGTTCCCAATTCTTGGGGCAGCAGTCTAAGAAGATCTCCGGATGGAGGTTCATGGACCATGGCGGGTGATGCGACACCTTCATACGGAACTTGCAATGCGACATGCATTTTACCGATTGCCTCAACATGCACAGGCACAGCGACAGTCAATCCATCGGGTGGAATTGCCCCTTATACTTATGCATGGAATGATTCGCATGTTCAAACCACTCAAACAGCAAGCGGATTGTGCGCGGGAACTTACACTTGCATTGTAACTGATAATGCCGGATCTTCAACTAGCATTGCTATTACAGTAGATGATTTTGAACCAATTGTAACTCTAACTAATGATGGCCCTGTCTGTGAGACATCACCTTCGGTTAATTTAAATGAAACCAGTGGAAATGTTACCTCTTGGTCTTGGTCATCTAATGGTTCAGCGTCCTTCTCCTCAACCATTATTCAATCCCCTATAGCATCGAATGTTATTAATAATGAAGTTTTTACAGTTACGGGAACGGATGCAAATGGATGTGTAGGTTCGGGAACAACAACTGTTACCCTGCTCAATGCGCCAACCGCAAGCAACTTAACGCCTACGGTTTGTGAATCTGTTTTGGGCAGTGGAACTTCTTCCGGCATTGATTTAACGGCTAACAATTCTGCAATAAGTTCGGATGCAGGCGTTACACTTACTTGGTATGCTAATCCTGCTTTAACGACATTGGTTAATACACCTTCAAATGCTACCGTATCGAATGGTCAAGTTTTTTATGTAAATGTTGCACTTGGGTCATGCAGTGCTGTCGGTACTGTTACCTATACTGTTACTTCTACGATTACATTAGTAAACCCCGCAGATGTAATGTGTGAATCTCCAGCGGGATCGGGAAGTTTTACGGGATACGACTTAACAACCTTAAATTCTTCTGTTTATTCTGGAAGTGGAATTACAACTTATGCATGGTTTGCTTCTGATATGGTTACACCAGTTGGAACTCCAAATAATGTCACAATCACCTCCTCATCTACTTATTACGTTAGTGTTGCTGATGGAAACTGTTCTAATGGGATTGCTGTGACATTTACAGTAAATGCTGCGACTCCAGCAGATGCACCATCCCCGGTATTGTCTTGCGATACTTATGTGCTGCCCGCTTTGTCTCCAGGCAACAATTATTATACTGCAACAAATGGAGGAGGTACAATGCTCAATGCAGGAGATATTTTAACTGCTAGTCAAAACTTATTCATCTATTCTCAAACAGGGGGCATTCCTAATTGCACTGATGAGAATACTTTTGTTATTTCAATTAATTCAACACCAATATTGACGGCTCCTGCTCCAGTTACAATTTGTGATTCATATATTTTGCCTTTAATAACGGGAACAAACTTAACGGGAACACAATCGTATTGGACAGGTCCAAATGGATCTGGCACTCAATTATTGACAGGGGATACCATAACAACCACCCAAACAATCTATGTCTACGATAATATTGCAGGTTGTTCTGATCAAGAATCCTTTTTAATTAATATAAACACTACACCTATCGCTGATAACCCAGCTGATGCCGTTAATTGCGATGGCTATATTTTACCACCCTTGACTGTTGGAAGTTACTATGCAGGCGCGGGTGGAACCGGCACTAATTATTTGATAGGAGATACACTTTATGCAGATCAAGTAGTATATGTTTTTGCTGAAAGTGGAACGACGCCAAATTGTATTACTGAAAATAGTTTTCAGGTAACTATTAATAATACACCTCCTGCACCTGCCGCTGGAACAGATTCTACATACTGCTCCACATATACATTGGCGCTAATGACTGCTTTTGGATCAGGTGGAACCTTCACATGGTATACGGATGCAGCATTGTCTAATCAATTTGAGGTTGGCCCAACAGCAACTCCTAATCAAGTAAATGGCACAACCGTTTATTATGTAACGCAAACAATTAATGGTTGCACGGGGCCTGCGAATACTGTAACAATAATTATCGAAAATTGTGAAATTATTGTTCCAACAGCATTCACTCCAGATGGAGATAATGCCAATGATATATGGGAAATTATTGGATTAGATGAAATTTATAAGGACAACCAAGTATTTGTATATAATCGCTGGGGTGGGCTGATTTATCAATCAGAAAAAGGGAAGTATTCAATGGATCCTTGGGACGGAACCTACAATGGGGAAAAAATGCCGGTTGCATCGTACTACTACATAATCGATTTCAATGACGAAGATTTCAAGCCTGCAAAAGGAATCGTTTCTATTGTTCTTGATAAATAATAACTACTATGAAAAAGATTTTGCTAATTATTACGAGTTGTATTTTTGGGGTTGCATTTTCGCAGCAAATGCCTCAGTATAGCCAGTACATGAGAAATCAGTACATGATCAATCCTGCCTCTGCTGGAGTTTATGATTTTGCAGATGTTACCATGTCTGGAAGATGGCAATGGTTGGGCTTCGGCGACGAACCAAGAACAGCATATTTGTCAATCACGTCACCAATTAGCTCCAAACCAAAGATTAAGTATAATCCGGCTTTGCGTATTTCCGAGGGACCAGTTCGAAATCCCGAAATTAAGACAGGGAAGTTGAAGCATGCTTTGGGAGGACAATTGATAGCAGATCAATACGGAGCATTTAGAAAAATGCAGGTAGCCGGGACCTACGCCTTGCATTTACCTATAACTAAAACTTATAATTTATCTTTTGGTGTCCGTTTAGGTCTTTCAAACAATTCATTTTTATCAGAGAAAGCCCAAGTTTTGAATTTATTAGATCCGACTCAGAACTATTCTGATAATACCTATAATAATTTCATATCGAAACAATCAAGTAAATACATCATGGATTTAGGTGCTGGACTTTATTTCTACTCTAATAAATCTTTCTTTGGAATTGCTGCGGACCAATTGACAAAAGATATGGTCGAATTTGGTCAGGGAACTGCAAATTTTAATAGTCAGAGACACTTGAATGCGACGGCCGGGTACAAATTTAATTTGAATCAGAACCTGACATTAATGCCTTCTGCACTGGTGAAATTTATGTCTCCTGCCCCAACTTCGATCGATGGTTCTTTGCAACTTGAATATAAAGAGTGGCTTTGGTCAGGGCTTTCATATCGTCATAAGGATGCAATAATCGCAATGGTAGGATTAAACATTAACAACAAATTCAAATTTGGTTATTCCTATGATTTTTCACTTTCAAGATTTAATAATTTGAGCAGTGGTGGGCATGAAATAGTTCTTGGTTTAATGCTAGGAAGATAATTAACAAGAAAAACAGATGACGATGAATAACAAATTTACTTGCTTAATTGCCTTGAGCTTTATATCATTTTTTGGAAATGCTCAATTTTGGGATTTTGCTGATATAAAAAAATTGCCTGGGACTGTAAATACAGTTGATGGAGAAGAAAGCATTCCTGTCTTTTCTAAGGATAGTTCCGTATTGTATTTTGTTCGAACTTACGACCCAGCTGCTGTTGGTGGGGAGACTGATCAAGATATTTGGTTTAGTAAAAGGGGTGCAGATGGAAGTTATGGGGAGTGTAAACCATTAAAAAGCATTAATAATAAATACAACAATGCATTGCTCGGGCTAAGCACTTCAGGAACGACGATGTACGTTTTGAACGCTTATGAAGGCAAAAAGGATCTTGTAAAAGGGCTTGCTGTTTCTAATCAAAATGGTTCAGAATGGAGTTCTCCAGTAGAACTAGAAATTCCAACATTGGATATTGAAGGTGATTACTATGGTTTCCATGTAAATAAAACAGAAGATGTTATTTTGATTTCATATTTAGGGCCAAATTCAAAAGGACTTGAAGATCTCTATTTTAGTAAAAAACAAGGAGGTGTTTGGACAGCACCTGCAAATATGGGAAGTGTTTTGAATACTTCTGGATTTGAGATTTCTCCATTCCTCTCTAAGAATAGTGATACACTCTATTTCTCAACTAATGGTCATGGAGGCTTGGGAGATGCCGATATTTTGTATTCTGTCCGATTGGATGATTCTTGGACAAATTGGTCAAAACCAATCAATCTTGGTGAAAAAATAAACTCTCCGAAATTCGATGCTTATTTTAGTTACTCTTCCAACCAATTATATTGGTCCAGTAATAGGGATGGTTTACGAAGTGATATTTATATGACATATGCTTTAACTCCACCGCCTCTTAAGGTTTCATGTAAAGGATTTGATGTATCAGTTTTCGGTGGTGCGGATGGCCGCTTAGAAGCAACACCAAATGGTGGACAGGGTAATATAACATATTCGTGGTCAAATGGCTCATCAATGAAGGATCCGAATGGTGTTGTAAAGGGGGAATACACTGTAACGGCCAAAGATGCCTTAGGCCAAAAGGCAACTTGCACATGTCAAGTTGCAGAGCCATTGCCTTCTGTTACTGAAAATCTTGAGTTGAAACACTACTTTGATTACAATGGTAATAAGCTAACTGTTGAGGAGGGTAAGCTATTGGATTTTGTTTCTAAATTAGAAACACAACTAAATAATGGAAGGCAAAAGGTGACAATTAAAATTTGGTCGTCAGCTTCTTATGTTCCAACAGCAACGTTTAGAACCAATGATAAATTAGCAAAATCGAGAGCTGACAAGATTAAAGGTGAATTAAACACCTACTTTAAAGCTAAAAACTTATCTTCCAAAGTGAGAATCGAAGTGGTATCTTCAATTGTTCAAGGTCCGAAATATGAAAAAGATTTTGAAAAGACAGAGAAATACCATGAATTTCAATATATAGAATTGAAAACAGAATAATATTAAAGTATAATAAAATAAAGCCGCTTTCTAGATTTAGTTAGCGGCTTTATTTTTTAAGAACAGTTTGTATTACTTGCCATACTTTCTCTGCGGAATTATCCCAATTGAATTTTTTTCCTCTTTCAAGACCGGCATTCTCCAGTTGCATGCGCATAGCGTTATCCTTTGAAAGAAGTTCTAATTTTTGAGCAATATCATCCACATTAAAGGGGTCACAATAAATTGCAGCTTCTCCGGCTACTTCTGGCAGCGATGTTCTATCTCCACTAATAATTGCAGTACCGCACTTCATCGCCTCCACGAGAGGTATACCGAACCCTTCGAAATAGGGAACAAAAGTAAGTGCATCTGCTGCGGCCATCAGAAGCGATAGTTCCTTAAGTTCCAAGTGACCGGTAAAGTGAATTTCATTTTTTATTTGATCAGAAACTGTCAATTGATAAGCTTTGTTTTTCCATAATGAAGAACCTACAATGACCAACTGATGCTCAGAATCTGTTTTATCTTTAAAAATTGCGAATGCTTCGATTAATCGCGCAATATTTTTTCTTGGATGCAGTGCGCCAACAAACAAGAAAAAGGACTTTCCCAATGAATATATGGCTTTGATGGAGGCTTGTTCAGTTTCGTTTATTGGAACAAATACATCAGAGGCACCGTTCCAAATAGAAGTTATTTTTTGCGGCGAAATATGGTATGTATCGACAATATCTTGTTTTGAATATTCAGAAACTGTAATAATATGTTCGGCTTTCTGGGCGAATAGAGGAAAAAAGCGCCTCAAATAAACACGGGCAGACCATGGTAAGTCTTTCGGGAAATGCTCGAAATTGATATCGTGAATAACACAAATCTGAGGTGTTTTCGTCCAAAGTGAAAGATAACCATCTGGCGAAAAAAATAAGTCAGCATTAAATTTTTTCAACGCTTTGCGAACAGCAAATTCAAACCAGTAAATAAATAATAGGGGATGCCGAGCAGGGGGACCAAGTACAATTGGGGTTACGTTTGGACCAAATATAAATTTAGAATCAAATGGTCTATCGAAGAAGAAAATAAATTCGTGTTCGGGATGTTGTTGAACCAATCGTTTAGTGATCTCATAGGTATACCATCCGAAACCCTCCATTTTGCCTGAAAGTAAAAAGCGGGTATTGACAGCAATTTTCATTTTCAAAAATTCAAGATATAATTGGAGAGCTTTTCCTTACCAATTGTTGTTTCTGGACCATGACCGCAGAAAACGATTGTTTCTTCAGGCAATTTAAACATCGTATTATAAATGGAGTTTTTTAAAGTATCTAAATCGCCCCCCGGTAGATCGACTCGTCCAAAGCTACCATTGAATAATACATCTCCATTGATGACAAAATTATTTTCCTTATTGAAATAAACAACATGTCCTGGGCAATGACCGGGAACATAAAATACTTCAAGCTGAATTCCACCAAATTCTAATTGTTCGCCACCCTGAAGCAAAAAGTCTGGCAGCGGCGAAGTTTCATAACCCTGAAAGCCATAAACATGGGCATAATTATCAATTGATTTGAGTGTTGGCAGATCTTTTTCGTGCAAATAATAGGGGCACTGAAAAGTTCTTTTTACAAATGCATTTCCTAATACATGATCAATGTGCGCGTGTGTTCCAAGTAATGCTCGAACATTAAGCTCATTCTCTTCAATGTATTGAGTCAACTCATTTTGCTCGTGGCGATCGTAACAACCTGGGTCAATGATAACGCAGTTTTTATTTGTGTCAAAGAGCAAGTAGGTATTCTCCTGAAATCCATTGAATGTAAAGGTGACGACTGTTGTTTTCATTTAAAAAGAATTACTTCAAATTTAAAGCTATTTTTAACAGAAATCTACGGCATTGTTTTTGAAAAGCAATGTTTATATTTGCCAAAAAAAATCTATCATGAAATATGCATTTATTTTATTAATCACAGTGATTGTTGCTAGTTGTGGGGTTAAGGTGCCCTATGACAATAATCTTCGAGATGAATTCAACCTGAATTCCACAGACAAGATTAAAAAAGTACAGTTTTTTACTTCGGCAACCATAATAATGGAGAAAAATAAAGAATTTGGAAATCAACAAACAGGAGACGATGGGGCTTTAGTTACTAATTCAAGTAAACAACAGGATAGAGTTATAATTCCAATTAATACCAAATGTGTTTTTGACAATTTCGGACCAAATGGGGAGTTAATTGTTCGCTTTGAAGTTGGAGTTGGTAAAACTATTTCTTTTGCAATGCGTCAAAATCAATCGTCTACGAAGTATTATCTCATTGCGGATTGGACAACAGAGAAGGGTGGCAAGTTGACTTACGGAAATGAGTCGTTTTATGCAACTTCCATAAGTGGAAATGCATATTTAATGGTAAAGCGCAAGAATTTGCAGAAAACAAAACGCAAAGACAGAGTTGTAAAAGGAATGAAAGTGTAATTCTAAAAGCTCTTTTAAGGCTTTTTGTTTACTTTAAATTAACATTACAACAACACTGCCAGTACTTTTAATGTTGATTTTTGTCCGATGAACTTAATTAACCGAGAATTAAGCTGGCTTAGTTTCAATGAGCGTGTCTTGCAAGAGGCAATGGACAAACGTGTTCCAGCTATTGAAAGAATGAGGTTTTTAGGCATCTACTCGAATAATTTGGATGAATTTTTTCGCGTTCGTGTTGCTAATCTTCGGAGGATGATAGCAGTTAGGAAGAAAAATGTAGAAGGCTTCAATGGAACACCCTCAGAACTTTATTCTCAGATTCGTAAAACAGTTTTAATTCAGCAAGAAAAGTTTGAAATTGCTTATAAAGAGATTTTTGAGGAGTTAGCAGCGTCGGGAATCTATCAGGTTGATGAGAATACAGTTAAAGAAGAACACAGGAAAGAACTAGAATCTTTTTTTGAATTGAAACTCAAGCATGCCATTGTTCCAATTATGTTGGACACAAATTCACCTTTCCCAAGGTTGAAAGATTCAAGCATCTATTTGGCAGTAAAGATTTTATTAGAAAATAAAAAACAACCAAAATTTGCACTAATTCAAGTTCCCCCTGGATTTTCAAGGTTTTATTTGATGAAGCAAAAGAAGAGTGATTACGTAATTTTATTGGATGATGTCATTCGACTAAATCTAGAAAAGATTTTTTCAATTTTCAATTTTAAAAAAATACAAGCATTTACATTTAAATTTACGCGAGATGCAGAATTAGATTTGGATGATGATATTTCAGTTTCTTTCATAGATAAAATTGAAAAGAGTTTAAAGCAAAGAAAGGTAGGGAAACCTGTTCGTTTTGTTTATGATGAAAACATGCCGAATGACTTGCTCAAGCATTTATTGAGTTCACTTGGTCTTCGATTTGGGGTAAACACAATTCCAGGCGGGAAATACCATAATTTCAAGGATTTTATGTCTTTTCCTTCTTTCGATAAAAAAAGATTACTCTTTAAGCCTCAACATCCAAATACACACCCCCATTTCGAGGGCAAAGGAAGTTTAATTAAACAAGTTCTTAAAAAGGACGTCATGCTTAATTTTCCTTATCAACGATTTGATTATGTCGTAGATCTTTTAAGAGAGGCAGCAATTGACCCTCTGGTATCTGCAATCAAAATAAACATCTATAGAGTTGCCTACTATTCGCAAGTTATGAATGCCTTGATGGCTGCCGTTTTTAATGGAAAAAAAGTCACTGTAATTCTTGAATTACAAGCACGATTTGATGAAGAGAACAATCTTTATTGGGCAAGTATTCTTAAAGAAAATGGCGCGAAAGTAATTTATGGCATTCAAGATTTGAAGGTTCATTCCAAGTTAATGCAGATCACAAGACAGGGTGATGGTCCCGAACAATTAATTACTTATATCGGCACAGGAAATTTTAATGAGCGTTCATCGTTAATATATAGCGATCTTGGTTTGTTTACAAAAGATTTGAGTATTTCGAAGGAGGTACAAAGGGTATTTCGTTTGATGGAAAACAATATGGACAGGCCCATTTTTAAACATTTGATGGTTTCTCCGTTTAATACCCGGAGAAAAATTATTCAATTGATTGATCAGGAAATCAACCATACGAAAAAGGGTCAAAAAGGCTTTATTCGCATCAAAATGAATAATATTACTGACCGAAAAATGATTGAAAAATTATACGAGGCGAGTTTAGCGGGTGTAAAAATCCAACTGATAATTAGAGGGATCTGCTCTTTAATTCCGGGGGTAAAGAATCTTAGTGAGAACATAGAAGCCATAAGTATTGTTGACCGTTATCTTGAACATTCACGTTTCATGATTTTTGGAAATAATGGTCAACCACATTATTTCATTACTTCTGCGGATTGGATGGAACGAAATTTGGATAAAAGAGTAGAAGTAGGGTGCCCTATATATTCTCCAGAAATTCGCAAAGAAATTGATTTGTTGTTTGATTATCAATGGAAGGGAAGTGTTAAATCAAGGTTAATCAGAAAAGATATGCTAAATGAATATAGGCAAACAGTGGGTGGGAAACCTTTTCATGCTCAGGTGGCAACCTATAAATATTTTAGTCTCAGATCAAAAATTATTTAACATTGATGCTTATCCATTTTGACTTGTCAAGGTTTAAAGCTGCGCTTTGAAAGGAAGGGGCACTAAACGTTTCGCGGGCGTTATTGGAAAAGCCATATTTTTCGACGGGAATTCCAAGCATATTTTTATCCAGGATGCCATTTCGATTTCGATCATGAAATACGGCAATGGCATAATAACCTTTTTCTAATGTTTCAAAGGTAATTTTTGCTATTCCATTCTCAATGACGACAACCTTACCAATGAATTGTTTATTGATTTCAGGCCATTTATCTTGGGGGCGGTACAATCCAATAAAAGCTTTTCCTTCATTACTGGAGAATCCAGTCACCTGCAGAGAGAGGGAAATATTAGTATTCTTTTTTGGGGATAACAAGCTAATTAAAATTGCAAGTAGTAAAAATGATTTCATACGCAGTTAACAATTAAGCTTTATTTTAGTTTTCCGAAAGATAACTTTAATTTAAGTGATTTAAGGAATTCTTGCTACATCGCAGCAATAGTGTTACTTTTAAAGCCCCAATGGAAAATAACAAGACGATACTCATAACCGGTGGATGCGGCTACATCGGTTCACACACTATAATTGAGCTAGTGAAGGCTGGTTATCAGCCAATCATTGTAGATGATTTTCGAAATGCTAATCGAATCGTAGTTGATGGATTATGCACAATTATTGGCTTTAGTCCATCTATTTATGAAATTGATGTTTGCAATGAGGCACAGATGGACAATCTTTTTCAAGAATATTCTTTTTCTGGAATAATACATTTTGCTGCATATAAAGCTGTAGGAGAATCCGTTCAAGAGCCATTGAAATATTATCACAATAATATTGAGGGTTTATCTGTAATTTGTTCGTTGGCATTAAAATACAAAGTTTCAAATTTTGTTTTCTCCTCTTCTTGCACTGTTTATGGAGAACCACAAGGCTTAAAAGAGGTAAATGAAAAAACACCGAAAGTTCAACCAAGTTCGCCTTACGGATATACAAAACTTGTTGGAGAGCAAATCATTGAAGATGTGCAACGAGTAAACCCTTCTTTTAGAGCAGTTAATTTGAGGTATTTTAATCCTGTCGGGGCGCATCCTTCAGCTTTAATTGGGGAATTCCCTATTGGAAGACCAAATAATTTGTTTCCATTTATAACACAAACAGCAATAGGCAAGCAAGAATGCTTGGTAATTAATGGGAATGATTATCCAACAGTTGATGGCACTTGCGTCCGGGATTATATTCATGTATGTGATTTAGCTGAAGCTCATGTTCAGGCCATTGCATTTTTAGAGGCACAAAATGGAGTATGCATGGAGGCCGTTAATATAGGCACCGGAAAAGGCACAAGTGTTTTGGAGGTAATTCAACTTTTTGAGAAAAATACAGGTGAAAAATTAAATTGGAAGTTTGGTCCACGACGAGAGGGTGATGTCATTGAAATTTTTGCAAATGCCGCAAAATCCAAAGATTTATTAAATTGGTCACCAACATTCACGGTTTCAGATGCTATACTTCATGCATGGAAATGGGAAAAAAACCTTCAGCTGCATGCTTAAATTTGTAATCATAAAACTATTATGTTTTTCAAGTATTTACTGTTTTGCACAGTACTATTCTGAATCCAATCTGGCGTCTCGATTCAAGCCTGGAGTGATGTTTCATTATAGTGGCTTGAGGCCTACTCAAGTTGAAAAGGCTAAAAAATATGATCGATTGGTTTTTGACATTACATACAATGACTGGATGGGGGATGTTCAGCCGTTTAAGAATAGATGGTCTTCAATAGGGCTAAACACAAACCTTTTATTCGACATCCCAACGTCAAAAAAAGGCACCGTATCTTTTGCAACCGGGTTTAGACAAAGCTTCTTTAAAACGGAGAATTTATCCGCTCAATTTTTTGCTGATTCAACTAATAATTTTACAATTCTTTCAAATTCTGAATCAAACTTAGGCATCAAAAAAAGACTACTTTGTGGGAATTCTTTGGGTGTTCCCTTTGAATTCAGATTTCGTTCCAAGGGATGGAAACACGTGAAGTTACATTTGGGTGGAGTCCTTGCATATCGATTGAACATTTACACCAAAACAATTTATAACGGATCAAAGCAAATTGAAGGCGGAATTTATAAAAACTATGATTTTGCTGATATTAATCGATTGGCGCTTTCTACCCATATTCGCTTAGGCATTCGCAATTGGTCTATCTATGGCTCTTATGGTATTAATACTCTTTTTTCAAATCGATCGAGTACTGAACTTCGATTGTTCCAACTTGGAGTTAGTGTTTCTCTCTTTTGACGCATGATATTCATTGACACGCATACTCATCTTTTTTCATCTTCTTTTGATGAAGATCGGTCTGACGTTGTTGAAAGAGCTATTATTGCCGGAGTTGATAAATTATTTCTTCCCAATATAGATATA
The DNA here is from genome assembly GCA_945861175.1 of Chitinophaga pinensis. Taxonomy (GTDB): domain Bacteria; phylum Bacteroidota; class Bacteroidia; order Flavobacteriales_D; family Crocinitomicaceae; genus M0103. The sequence goes on from CAMATR010000011.1 coordinate 13,401, forward strand.
ACTTCAATTGAGCCTATGTACAATTTGTGCAGTCAATTTCCTGATAATTGTTTTCCAATGATGGGCTTACATCCCGGTTCTGTGGATGAAAACTGGAAAAAAAATTTAGAAGTAGTTAAAGAACATTTATTTACTCGCAAAAACATTGCTATTGGTGAAATAGGAATGGATTTATATTGGGATAAAACTTTACAAGAAGCACAAGCGAAGGCTTTTCGAGAACAAATTTGTTGGGCGAAAGAATTGGAATTGCCTATAATCATTCATTGTCGTGAAGCATTTGAAGAGATTTTCGAAATTTTAGATGAGTTGAATGATGAAAAGTTGTCGGGTATTTTCCATTGTTTTACCGGTAATCTCGAACAAGCCAAAAAAATCCAGGAATATGGAGGCTTTATGCTGGGGTTGGGAGGAGTATTAACCTATAAAAAGTCAGGGTTGGATGAGGTTGTAAAAGACATTCCGCTCGACATGATTGTTTTGGAAACAGACTCACCTTATCTACCCCCAACACCCCACCGAGGCAAGAGAAATGAAAGTGCTTATTTGATTCATATTGCGGAAAAATTAGCTGACATAAAACAAATCAAATTGTCCCAAATAGCAGATATTACAACTGCGAATGCGCATCGAATTTTTAACCTTAATTGAAATGATTAAAAAGCCAAGCATATTGATTATTTATACCGGAGGAACAATTGGTATGATAAAAGATCAAGAGACAGGTCAGTTAAAAACATTCGATTTTAAGCATATTTATAATCATGTTCCTGAAATCCATAGATTGAATGTTGAATTAACGACATTGAGTTTTGAAAATCCTATTGATTCCTCAGAAATGAATCCAATGCACTGGCAAAAAATGGCTCAAATTGTCCATTATAACTATTTGGAGTATGATGGGTTTGTTATTTTACATGGTTCAGATACGATGGCATTTTCTGCTTCAGCATTAAGTTTTATGCTCCAAGGGCTTAAGAAACCAGTTATTTTTACCGGTTCACAATTACCAATCGGAACTATTCGCACGGAT
>CAMATR010000012.1 GCA_945861175.1 Chitinophaga pinensis
TATCAAAAGTTGACGGCGCATAATTTTCAAGATTGCCAAAAGAACTTAAATGTTTTACATGTGCACCATAAACATACTTTCTTGACCGCTTAGAGTCAAAATAAAACTCTCCTAATGGCATTAGCTTCGAGCCTATTCCTAATTTTAAATAACTATTGTAGAATTGATCGAGCAGTGGATCCGTTTTTATAGTTGCCGGGAAAATGTTTTCTACCGCTATAATCGTCTCGCGTTGCAATGCTAAAAGGGGATATTCTGCAACATTTGTTGTAATGATAGTGTCTAAAATTTTTGGGCCCTCAATCATTCTGTATGCGGGTTCAATTGTTCTATTCCCAATGCCTGGCAATTGAATCACGTCCTGACTATTTTGTGCGATCGTCACACCAACGATCAAACAACCGAGAATTGAAATATATCTTTTCATAATCAATTTTCTCCTTCCTTAACTTCAATAATTGTTTCTTCCGATTTTTCCGGTGCTTTAGGTGGATTTTTAAGCTGCATCAATTCATCCCAAAGTTCATTAGCCTCAGCTAAAACACCGTCTTCTTGGTCCGGATAATGGTCGATAACAGATTTCAATGTCTGCTCTGCCTGAAATAAGTCGTCTTCCGCTATGAGCACTCTTGTTTGCAAAACCAATCCTTTTGCTACCCAATAATTATAAGTTGGTTTCATCTTCAATAAAGCCCGGATTTCAGTATCAGACTTGGTATAGTTTTGTTGTTTAAAGGCCATCTCTGCTAATGAGAATTTTGCTTCTGAAGCCCAAACTGTTGTTGTGTTTTTTATTATCCATTCTAAAGAAGGAAGTGCTAAATCAAAATTATTTAGGAAATAATTCGACATCCCATTGGCATACTCAGCCTCTAATTTTATTGAATTCGTTGCTTGACTACTTTGAAGTACCGTCTTAGCATATAAGGCAGAATTCGTCCAATTTTCAATTTGATAATTACACCTCATCAAGCCCAGCTTAGCATTAAATAATACGGATGGCTTTGAGCTTGTCTTTTCTAAACGATCATAATATGGAATTGCCGCTTCATAGTCGCCATTGTTATAATAATGCTGTGAAACCTTAGATGAAGCATATTCAGTGTAAGAATTGTTTGGCAAGTCAAGTAGCTTTTTGTATGTCTCAATAGACTTTTCTTGATTTCCAGTTGATTCGAATGAATATGCTAAATAGTACTGCGCATCGACATTGTACTTTCCAGAAGGGAACCTTTCGAGGTATTTCTCGAACAAAGGAATGGCTGTCGAATAAGAGCTATCTCTATATGCTTCGATAGCTGGTGAATAAAATAACCCTTCTTGTTCTTCATTACTAATATTTGCACAAGCATACGTTTGTGCAAGATCACTCGCTTTTTCTGGTTGTTTTAGCGCCACATAAACATCCACTAGGCCTCTAACTGCTTTCTCACAAACCCCTCTATCCTCTCCATGTGTTTCAAGAATTTGCTTGTAGTCCGCTTCTGCCCTCGCGTATTCCCATTTTTTGTAATAAATATCTGCTATTTCTACTTTCGAATTAACTACTAAATCAGAATTTGGATAATCAAAAATCACTTGTTCGAAGTATCGTTTAGCTTTGTCAAGATCAGCAATTGCCTTGTAACTAAGGGCTACCTCATAAATAGATTGCAGAATGTACTTCGAGTTTTTATAATTGTTTATTATGTCCAGTAGATTCTTGATTTTCTCTTCAATATTATCTGAAAAACCTTGGGTTTTTGCGATGTAATATAGGGCTTGGTCTTCAAATCCTGAATGCAGATTAAATGCCGATTGGTAATAACTAATAGCATTTTCATTTTGCTTTGTCATGTAATAGCCATCCGCCGCACGCATGAAGCCGTCCGCTAATTTGTTTTTATTCGTTACTGATGATTGGCAAAACATCCGAAAAGCCTCGATTGACAGTTCAATTTCCTTCTTTTTTAAATAGCAATACCCCAAATTATAATACGCATCCGATTTAAACCCTTCAGAAAAAGGAAGTAATACAACTTCTCGAAACAGTTTGATTGCTTGATCAGTATTGTTTAATCTAAAATAAGCCTCCGCGGTCCAAAATTTACTTTTTACCGTCGTAGCTTGTTCAACTGGATGTTTTTCCGAAAGCTCAAATGATTTAATCGCTTTTGAGTAATTAGCCTCCTGAAAAAACTTTACACCTTGATTAAAGGCTACCAATTGATAAGCAGCCTTTAGCTTTGCGTCCTTGTTATTGATTTTATCCAACGAAGACAGCGCTTTCTCATAGTTATTAGTAGAGGTGTAAACATTTACCAGGTATTGATTTACATCGCTCTTGCGAGAAGACGAAGGATACTTCTTTAAGTACTGCTCCAAAGCAAGAACGGCTTCATCAAAGGGATTAATGTCCAACTTATAGGAGAGTACAGCAAAATTGTACAAGGCATCTTCCTGCAGGGTTAGGTCTCCTTCTATTTTTGCCGCGGCTTCAAATGCAGAACGGGCATACAAACGCTTGTTTAACTTCAAATAGCATTCACCTATGTGATAATAGGCCGCTTGGGCAAGGCTGTCTTTTTCTCTGGTAACTTTGTCAAACAACTTTACCGCCTTTTCAAGCTGACCACTTTTGTAGTATGAATAGCCAAGAGTATATTCATCGTTTCTTGTAGTAGTTGATTTTTCATAATATTCCTGCAAATACGGTACGGCCTCGTCAAATTTTCCAACGCGGTAAAAAGCATCCCCTATAAGGTGATTCATGTCATTTTTATTGAAAATATTCGTGGTATCAAGTATAGATGGCGCATATTCCGTGACCTCTTTAAAATTACCTTGTAAATAATAGATTTGAGCAATATAATACGGCGCAACTTTAACAAAGCTTTCCGTTGATTTAAGTTTCAAAAACCCATCTAATGCCACTCCATAGGACTTATCCATATAATTGATGTGACTAAAATAGTACAACCCTGGGGTTGCATATTGAGAAACACCATCCTTCACATCGTGAAAAGCACTTCTTGCTTCTACGAAATGTTGCTCCTGAAAGTTGGCATAACCTAGTTTAAATAAATATTCTTCCTTATTCTCTGGCTCCAAATCCTGCACGCGCAGTATATTCAACCATTCAAGGGCTTCCTTGTAATCTTTCTTTTGATAAAAAAACTTGCCCAATCTGAATGAAATATCATGCTTGTAAACGCTTTCGGGATAATTTTTATTGAAGTCCATCAAAAGTTTCACCGCATCATTATTAAACAACTCTAACGCAGAGATCCCTTCATAATAAAGCGCCTTAACAAAAAGAGGATCAGTTGGTTTTTGCCAATCATTCAGAAAATTCCTAAACTCAATCCTTGCCGCTGCAAATTGTTGTTTCTGAAACAACTCCTCCGCTCGGTAGAAATTTGCGTATTCACTGCCGTATTTATCCGAGACCTGAGCTAACGAATGGTAAACACTAAAGATCATTAGGACGACCAACCATCTCTTCATAGTATACTACTTTTAAACAAGTAAAATTAAGGGTGTTGTCAACCACATAAGAAAAGATATGTAAAAGTTTTAAACTTGAATCTGTTAAGATTATTTCCTCCACGAACTAATCATCTCACGAGGAATTTCACACCTTTACATCGTAATTTTTTTTGTGTGAGCAAAGTTATTGAAATCAAAAACGGAAAGGTATTCCAACAAAAGGCATTAATACTAGATGATATTCATTTCGAGCTTAATGCCACAGGCTTTGTTTACCTTATAGGGCGAACCGGTAGTGGTAAATCAAGTCTGTTAAAAACTATTTACGGAGAAGTTCCATTAGCCGAGGGAGAGGGAACCATTGCGGGATTTGATTTAAAGAAGCTGCGTAAAAAGGATGTACCTAAGTTGCGGCGTAAAATCGGAATTGTTTTTCAAGATTTCCAACTATTAATGGACCGTCCTGTTCTAGATAATCTTTTATTTGTTCTTGGCGCTACGGGCTGGAAAGATAAGGCTCTCATGGTAAAGCGGGCAACAGAGGTTCTTCAGTTAGTGGGTGTTGAGTCAAAAGCAAGCGCTATGCCTCATATGCTTTCAGGAGGAGAACAACAACGTGTTTCAATTGCAAGAGCTTTGCTTAATAAACCAGCATTAATTCTTGCAGATGAGCCAACAGGAAATCTAGACCCGGAAACATCAGAAGAAATCATGCGCCTATTTATCGCTGTTACAAAAGAAGAAAAGACAGCTGTTCTCATGGCTACCCATGATATGCGCATGGTAGAAAAATTCCCCGGTAAAGTTATTAAAGTTGAAAATGGGCGGCTAATCGAAAACTGATTGTTTCGTTTTTAAACATCTGCCAGTTTTCTCAATTTCACCTCAAATAATTTGATCCAGTTCTTTCCTGTTAGGTAAATTTTACCATTATTGGAGGCGATGCCATTGAGCACATCTCCCTTGCCCTTGCCCTCTTTCACCAACGACGTTGCATCTATTTCTGCCAACACTTTTCCATTTCGGGGGTCTATCACCGCTATTTTGTTGGTCATCCAAACGTTAGCATAAATTAACTCGTCTATGTACTCTAATTCATTTAGGTTGGCAACTGGGCCTAAGTGAGAAAAAACTTCAATAGTTCGCTGAATTTGAAATGTTTTTGGATCTCTGAATGTAATTCTTTCAGTCCCATCAGACATGATTAATGATGCGCCGTCATTGCACAGCCCCCATCCCTCGCCCACATATGGCAAATCTTTTTTCAATTCAAGCGTCTTCTTGTTATATATAAAACACTTTTGTTCCTGCCATGTCAGCTGAAAAACTTCATCTCCAAAAATGGTTATTCCTTCCCCAAAGTAAGACCCATCTAAACCTATTTTTTTGATGGCTTGTCCGCTAGTAAGATCTACCTGAGCAACCATACTAGCTCCTCTTTGGCCTGTTCCTTCATACAGTTGATTTCCATCAAACTCTAATCCTTGTGTAAAACTAGTTGGGCTGTGTGGATATACATTTACGGTTTCTATAGTCCATATTTCTGGTATGACATCTGATAAAACACGCACCATGCGCTCATCAAGAAATGTACTCCCATCTTTCAATGTTGCTAGGAGTCGGAGGCTACGTGTGCCTAATCCGTAAAACCCTGCATTAAAATTACACTGTATGCGCTTTTTAGGTTTTAACCAAGTAGAAAAGGTGCTGTCATTGTAAATCAATTCGAGCTTCTCTATGTCTTGTTGATTTATTAATATATCCAAATCTATTGTTTCATTCCACTTCGTGGCTAGATTATCTTTAAAGGAAAACGCGGCTGGCATCGGAGCGTCTTCATTTGTAGCGCCTTCATTTCCCTTTAAAAGTGGTGACAACAAAAAAACAAGGGCGAAAAGCAATATAAACCCAATAATCAGATATTTTTTCATTTTGTTGCTCTTATTAATTTCTCAATGCTTTCAGCATCTATCGCGCCGTGAGAAGCAGAATAAATTGCAATCTTTCCACTGAGTAAAATAGCCTGTGGTGACTGATGAATTACCCCGGTTAAACGAGCGATTTCATTTGAAATGTCCCGAAATTTTAATATGTCAAGATAATAAATTAAACATTTATCTTCTGATAGCTGCCATTCCCGATTAAAAGAAGATAGAGCCATTGAAGAGATAGAGCATCTTGTGCTGTGTTTGAACAAAAGAACCGGACATTCTATTGATAAATCACTTGCTTTTGAGAGGTCACTCATGTTTTCCATAAGATGCCATCTTTTTAGATCTGGTTGATCTGTCGAAAAAAGTCCCATTTATATTCCTCCAGTAAATTGTTTTAAAAAACGTATGTCATTTTCAGAATATAGCCGCAAATCATTGACACGGTATTTTAACTGTGTTATGCGTTCTATCCCCATTCCAAAGGCAAAACCACTGTATATTTTTGAGTCTATACCGCAGGCTTCAAGAACATTCGGATCAACCATTCCACAACCCAATATTTCAAGCCAGCCTGTATGCTTACAAACATTACAGCCCTCCCCTCCGCAGATACTGCATGAAACGTCCACTTCGGCACTTGGCTCTGTAAAAGGAAAATACGATGGTCGCATTCTTATTTTTGCTTTTTCACCAAACATTTCTTTAGCAAAATACAAGAGTGTTTGTTTCAAGTCTGCAAACGAAACGTCTTTATCAATATATAAGCCCTCTACTTGGTGAAAAAAACAATGTGCTCGTGCTGATATAGCCTCATTTCTATAAACTCTCCCTGGCGAAATTGTTCTAATCGGTGGCGTGGCATTTTCCATAACACGCACCTGAACTGAACTCGTATGTGTCCTTAAGGCCATCTCTTCTTCCCCTTTTTCGATAAAAAAAGTATCTTGCATATCCCTCGCGGGGTGTTCTGGCGGAAAATTTAGGGCAGAAAAATTATGCCAATCATCTTCAATCTCAGGGCCTTCTGAAATAATATAGCCAATACGGTTAAATATTTCAATTATTTCACTTCTTACTAATGAAAGCGGGTGGCGAGCACCAATAGATAATGGCTCACTTGGTCTGCTTAAATCTATGTAATCATCGGTCTGAACGTCCGACTCTAATTGCTCTTTAAAATGTGCATGCTTTGCCTCTGCTTTGGTGCGCAAATTATTCACTTGTTGACCAGCCTCTCTTTTTTCTTCGTTTGGGACTTCTTTTAATAAGCCATAGAGCTCTTTTAAAAGTCCTTTAGACCCCAGAAAACGTATACGAAAAGCCTCAAGTTCAACGGGATTTGCAATGACAAACTGCTCTATTTCACTGACAACTTTTTCTAATTCAAGCTTCATCTTTCAATTAATCTCATGAAAACAAATTTATTAAGCTGTAACTTTTTAGCTTCCTAAATTGTTAAATGCTCAATAAATACTGCAATTACAATTGCGAAGATAAGAAATTGGCATCCAATGTTGTTAAAGTATTTCAAAATAAGTTTATCTTTGGCATGCATGAATTAATCACTTAATGACTAGTATTTTCAAATTAATCGCTGCTCCATCTATCTTCATTTTCACCCTCTTAGTGATGGTGTCCTGTAAAAACACAGATCCTTCTGTGTTGAAAATATTCGTGAGATCTTCTAGTAATGGTTTATTAGATGGTGCTCAGGTGGTGGTGGTGGGTGACCAACAATCAGATCCGGCAACAAATGCCTTTGTAGATACATTGATAACCAATTCTTCGGGTTTTGTTGAATTTAATATGAATAATTATTTTGATGCTGCTGGTGAAGCCAACTCGACTGGTTATTTTGACGTCATTGCTAAAAAGAATACAAAAAGTGGAAGCGGTTATGTTCGTTGCCGCGCTCATTTGACTAGTGTCGAAACTATATTTTTGTTGAACTAAGTTTTTTTAACTATAAATACCGCTATGAAAAAATCGTTGATTTTTATTTTTATTGCAGGTCTTGGGCTTGCGCTTTCATCTGGATGCAGAAAAAAAGAAGATACTATTGCTATTATTCACGTTAAGAATATAGCTAACCAACCCGTTTCTGGTGCACAAGTAGTGCTTTATGGCAAGTCCACCACAAATCAGCCGGCAAATGTTGTTTTATACGATACAACTCAAACAAATTCTGATGGCGAAGCGGTATTTAATTTTAACGATGTTTATCAATTGGGGCAAGCCGGAGTAGCTATTCTAAATATTGAAGCTACACTTAATACAGCAATTGGTGCTGGAATCATTAAAATTGAAGAAGAAACCACATCAGAAGAAACCGTTTTTATTCAGTAGAACAGACGCCTTTTATACAAAAAGCTGCTAAATGCAGCTTTTTTACTATTGTACAATTTCAGCTTCATCTACCAGTGGCTCTCCTTTCATTCGAAGGAAGAGCTGGATTAAAGCAATAACATCCTTTTCACAATATACTTTTATTCTCTCCAAATCACCATCTTCATAATATACTCTTGCTACATCCGCACCTGAAATATCATCTTTTGGAGTCGGTATTTTAAAAACGTAACACAAAAGCGCCAGGGAGGTGTAGGCTTTATAATCTCCAAATTTCCACAGTTCCATTGTATCAAAATGGGATATTTCCCATGGTTTTTTGCCTGCAATATCAAGAAGTGATGGTAATTGTATACCATGAATTAACATACGGCGGCAGATATAAGGAAAATCAAACTCTTTGGCATTGTGGCCGCATAGCGCTATATATTTTGTCATGCCGTGATCATCCAGTAATTGCTTGAATTGCTTCAACAACGTCTCTTCATCATCGTGATAAAAAGACTTTAATCTCATTTGTCTTCCCGTTCTTGTTTCATTTATGAATCCGACAGAAATACAAATTATTTTCCCAAACTCGGCTAATATGCCAGCCCGATCATTGTACGCGTCTTCAAAGGTTTTATCTTCTTTTACCAAGCTTCTTGTTTTTCCTTCAAATAATTTTTTTGCATTTTCCTCTACATCTTTGTATTGGTATACTTGAGGCACTGTCTCAATATCCAAAAACAAAATCTTTTCTAATTGTACTTTTTCTAACATAATTTAATCTTTGTATACTGAAGATAGGGAAAAAATTGCAGAATACGGATAATTAATCCAATTTTGCTGATGTATAAATATAATTCAACATGGCTGAGGATCTCGCCCGTATTTTAGGAACTAAAGGTAATGTTTACGAGGGGCTTTTTCCTCAAATCGTCGCTTTAATTGGCAATGAAAAAGATGTGGTAGCTAACTTAGGAAATGTTTGCGCGGCTCTTAAAGAGGCCTTTGGGTTTTTTTGGATTGGGTTTTACCTCGTAAAAGATGACGAATTGGTCCTTGGTCCATTTCAGGGAACCGTGGCTTGTTCTCGAATTCAAAAGGGCAAGGGTGTATGCGGCAAGGCTTGGGAACAAAGAGAAACTGTAATTGTGCCAAATGTTGATTTATTTGCGGGTCACATCGCTTGTAGTTCGCTTTCTAAAAGTGAAATTGTTGTTCCTTTGTTGAACAATGGAAGGATTTTGGGCGTGCTAGATGTAGATAGTGATGAATTAGATGCCTTTGACCAAACAGACAAGGAACACCTCGAAAAACTATGCCAATGGATTTCAGGTATTCTTTAGCTTTCCTTCCCATCATGTTACTCTTCTCTTGTGCGCAAGTGGGACAAATTTCAGGTGGAGAAAAAGATATAATAGCCCCTGAGCCCGTTCGCACTATTCCTGAAAATAAAACTCTCTTTTTTAGTAGTCAATCCATCCGTTTAATTTTCGACGAATTTATTACGCTCAACAACCCTCAACAAAATATTTTTATTGTTCCTAGCGACACTAAACTCAATGCTTCTTTGCGTAAAAAAGAGCTTATTTTGTCTTGGAATGAAGAATTAAAACCAAACACCACATACGTTATCTATTTTAACGAAGCTATTAAAGATGTAACAGAAAAAAATACAAGATTATTTACCTATGTATTTTCAACAGGAATGCAAATAGACACCTTACAACAAGAGCTGCTTATTAGAGACGCTATGAATGGTCAGGTTGTTTCTGGTGCAACAATTGGTTTTTTTGAAAGCAAAGACAGTGTCAAACCCATCTATTTTTCAAGCTCAGATGCATTAGGAAGAGCTTCCATGAAATACCTGAAACAAGGCCGCTACTACCTAAGGGCATTCAAGGATGAAAACAAAAATCTTATTACTGATGAACGTGAGATGATCGGGTTTTTAAATGATTCCATTGAAATCGATTCGGTAAATAAAGATACTTTAATCATTCAACTCTTTCAGCCAGAAGCAGAACAAAGCATCACCAATTTTGAGCCGCAAGGACCTGAATCTTTTCTAGTAAGCCTTTCAAAAGCTTCTTTAGGCCCCGTTATTTACCTTAATGACTTAGCGTTAGATAGTACTCGAATTCGAAAGATTGATGAAACACATTTTAAGCTCTTTCCCATTCAAAAAGCAGGGGGCGACTATAAGGTTGTTTTCATAGACAAGAATGAAAGAGACTCTTCCAGTCTTCGGACAAGTGAAAAAGATTGGTTGATTCCTTTAAAACTAACCCCCGAGTTGAAGAATGATAAAATCATTACAGCCGGAAGCATTTCATTTTTAGTAAATGGTTTATTGAATAGCGTAGATACTTCAAAAATAGCTGTTTATAGTGAGCTAGATACAGCTATTCGTATTAACTATGATTTTTATTTTGCTCAGGATATACTGCGAATAAATCCTGTAGAATTAGCGCGCGGCAGGATTGTTTTTAAATTTCTGCCCGGTGCTCTTGTCTCAAAAGGTGGTTCGCTATCAGAAAGCTTCACTGAAAGCTTCCTCTTCAAGTCGATAGAGGATCTCGGGGTTTTGCATGTTTCACCTAATGGCTTTTCTGGTCCACTTATCTTAGAGTTAATAAAAAACAAGGCGGTAATTGCACAAATTCGTTCTTTAACTGGGGACAATTTAACATTTACAAATATTTTACCTGGGGAATACCAATTAAGGGTGGTTGAAGATGAAAATGGAAATGGAAAATGGGACACTGGCAACGAAAGGCTGGGAATACAGCCCGAAAAAGTCTTCCTCTTTTCAAAACCAACTAAGGTTAGACCAAACTGGGAATACGATTTAAAAATAAATCCTTCAGGAAACTATGAATAGCCTCAAGACATCATTGCCCAATCTGCAAAGATGGAAGATTTGGGTAGGTGTTTTAATTGGTTTATTGGTTGTTGTATTACTTTTTTTTCATTATATAAATAGTCCACATTTTATTGAGGTTCCAATTGGAGAGGGAACGCATAAATGGGTTGATGGTAATAATAACGATAAAATTGATCTCGAATTCGCAAACGACTTTGCTTTCTCTGCTGTGGGCAAATTTAAAAAAGAATCGTTTGCAGATATTATAACACAAATAAATTGGTCATTCCATTCGCTCTTGTATGTAGGTCTTGCGCTATTTTTTATGGCGCTGCGAGATTTATTTTATATGATTAGGATTCGCAGCTTAACGGGTCGCTCACTAACATGGAGGGCCTCTTTTAATGTCATTATGTTATGGGAATTTGCCTCGGCGTTGTCCCCGGGAGTAATGAGCGGCGCGGCTGTTGCAATGTTTATTCTTAATAAAGAAAAAATAGCGTTAGGGAAGGCCACGGCAGCTGTTATGGTGACAGCGATGCTTGACAACCTGTTTTTTGTATTGCTCATTCCGTTTGTGTTTTTTCTTTTTGGTGGATCATCACTTTTTCCCTCAGGAAACATCGGTTTAGCAAGTGCTTATTGGGTTTTTTGGGGCGGATTTGCCGTTATTACATTTTTGTTTTTACTTTTCTTCGTTACCATTTTCATTTCTCCTTCTTTTGTGTCAATTGTTTTTCAATTGTTTTTTTCAATCCCCTTTTTAAGGCGTTGGAAAGATCGCGCATTAAGAACAGCTAGAGACATTGAGTTATCGGCAAAGCAAATGCGCTTTTTTAGTGCTTTACAATGGTTCAAAATCGTTGGTTCCACTTTTGCAAGTTGGACATCACGGTTTTTAGTCATTAACTTTTTACTAGCGGCCTTTGTTCCTCTTCAGTTAAAAGAACATGTTTTGATCTTTGCAAAACAATTCATTCTTTGGTTGTTTATGCGAATGAGTCCTACACCCGGAGGAAGCGGACTAGCAGAATATGCCTTTGGCGAATTGATGGCGCCTTTTGGAAAATCAGCATTAGTGATTTTAGCTCTTGCTTTTCTTTGGCGGATCCTTTCCTATTATTCCTACCTCATTATCGGAGCAATCGTTCTGCCTCGTTGGTTAAGAAAAATTGTCTAAATTGCTTTTCGGGAAATGCGGTAAGCGGTAGTAAAGAGTATTAAGCCTATTAAGTATGCAATTTCAGGGAAAATCCAAAAAAGAGTTGTTCCATAAACCAACCCTGTTATCGCTAAAAGAAAACTGTTTTCCTTTAGGCGTGAGCGCCACATAGCTGTAATCGGTAGCTTTAAATGCTGTTTCTGGGCAACAAACTCTAGTTTGTACCGCTGATAACCCACAATTAAAAGAAGCGGAACCAACAGATACCCTTGTTCTATTCCCAAATCTTTGTAAGACCAAAATGCTATTATTTCTTTTTGAAAAGAAATCTTCGGCTCAATGCCTTTCATGCTTAAATGCACCATCAAAATAGCCGCAACTATAAGGATGAGGCTCAAGAAATGATAGATTAAAGAATTTCGCCACTTACCCCCCTGATTTTGAAGTATTTTTTTGCTTTTAAAATACATGAATATTTCCGCCGCGACGAGATCGAGCAAATAAAACAGAATTATAAAATATAAATTCCAATTCCATAAAAAATAACCCAAAACAGGAATAAGTGCATCACCGAATGATTGGACATATTTTTGATTAACGCGCATTCTTTAGCTTGTCAGCTCGTTCTCTAGACATTTCAAAATTTGGGTCATATTTCAACGCTTTCCCATAAGCCCTGAAAGCGAGCGAAACATCGCCAGTCTCCTCATAACACATTCCCAGGTTGTGCCAGGCCTGAACGAAACGGGGCTCTGATTGTAGTGCTGATTTATAGTAATAAATAGCGCTGTCTATTTCTTTATAATTATATTGTTTAATTACACCTATTTGATTCAGTGCTTGATAATAGGCCGTATCCAATTGTATCATTTTTCTATAAAGAACAAGGGCTTTTGCTGGCTGATTAAATAATTGATAACCATATGCAAGAGAAAACAACACCTCTGGGTTTTTCGGCTGCAAACTTACTGCGGTGCGGTAATATTCTAAACATATTTCGTTGTTTTCTGATTGATATAGCGACCCCAGCATCAAGTATGCCTCAAAAAATTTCGGGTCTTGTTGAACCGCAGTTTCATAAGATGATTTTGCTAAGTCTCTCTTGTCCAAAAACAAGTAATTGGAACCCTTTAATACATAAGCATCTCTATAACGCTTATCAATTCTTAAGGCTTTATTAATTAACTTGAAAGACTCTTCAAAATCCATTTGCTGACTGTAGGTTGATGCCAGTGAAATCAAAATTTTTGTGTCTTTACTTCTTTTCTTTAGTGCCGCTTTATAATGCCTTTGGGCAGCAGAAACATCTGTTGTGAGACTTCTTTCTGGTTTATTATTAAGAATGTCAGCAAACAGCAACCTTGCCTCCATATTGTTGCTGTCAAGTCTAAATGCTTTCGCGCCGTCAGCCGTGGCCTTTTCGAAGTCATGCTTTTTTAAATAAATATTCCCCCTTTGAATTAAAAGCCCTAAACTGTCAGGATAAATCACTAATAAACTGTCTAGATCAATATTCTTGATCGCTTTTTTATTGTTTTCCCCACAGGAAAACAGCATAAAAAATAAAATAACTAGGAAAATATATTTCATGAATATCCTTAATCGGTCAGCAAATTTAATTGAAATGCGTTGATTTTTGATTTTAAAATATGCATTCCCTAGATAGTTTAATTTTTGTTAGTTTTGTTATACCTTTGTAATATGAAAATTTGTAATATGAAAAGATCTCTAGTTTCGTTTTTGATTCTATTCCTTTTTGTTTTTTTTGCTGAGCAGCTTTTTGCTCAAGGATGCTCGCAATGTAGGCTCCTAACAGAACAGGGAAGTGAATTAGATGAGAACTCATTTGGAACTAACATTAACACCGGAATTCTTTACTTAATGATAATACCTTATTTACTTTTAATGTTCCTTTTTAGAAAAAAGATAATTTCCATTTTCAGAGGCTTTGTTAAAATAAACTAGAATTTTCTATTGTTCCGTTTCTTGAACAATGCATGGCTTAAGTTAGTATAAGACAAAGAAAACTCTACCGATCCTCCTGTGTATGCTTTTCGCATAGAAGAAACAGTGGCGTCATAAGAAATCCCTATTTTAAATCCTCTCCAGTCAATTAGCACCGTTGGGCACAATGCATCTTTTAAACGATAAAACATCCCAAATCCCAGGTAAGCATCCTGATTGTAACCTGTTATTTTTGTCCCATCCTTCAAGCGGTACTTTAGGACTGTGCCAAATATTGTTTCAAAATGCGGACCCTGAATAAATTGAACCGCACTCGCTTCTATTGACAAGTCCGACATAGCTATGTCCGAATTAATGGAACCATGAATTACAAACTTTCTATAGAGTCTACCCCCCTCTACAGAATTAAATTGCATTAACGGCCTATTTAAATGATATCCGCCAAGCCCAAATTGAACTTTGAATTTGTTCTTTCTTTGAAAGGAGTTTTTACTCGCATCGTAGACGTATAAAAGCCCAGCTGAGGCATTAATATAACGAAATCCGCTGAGCCCATTTTCCTCGCCAGATAGCACTGATTGATCGTATTCGTTCCCATTCCATTGCGAAGAAAAAGTTAGCGCTGTATAATCTGCTTTTCTGCTTGCAAAG
>CAMATR010000013.1 GCA_945861175.1 Chitinophaga pinensis
TTTACTTGCGGAGAAATGGATGCTTGGATTTCTTTTGATCATCTTAAAGAATGCTTCAAGTCCCAGTCCTATTCTGCAATTGAAATGAAAAGAGGCTCTGTTAATCTATTGACTCGGAACGATTTTGACATGACCACCATGCGTCAGAAAGCAGGTGAATGGAGGAATCCGGAATTTTTTACTCGAAACGTTTGGTTTACGGACAAAGATGAGTTCCAAGCTCTTTCACTTCGATTTACTGGTGAAGTTTTTTTTGATGTTCAATCTCCTTTTCAGCGAGTTAGAATTTTAGAATCATACAAATATGGAAAAATGCTCGCATTGGATGATATGGTTATGACGACAATTAAGGATGAATTCCATTATCATGAAATGATTTCTCATCCTGCTATTTTTACACATGGAAACCCAAAAAATATTTTAGTTATCGGTGGCGGAGATGGTGGCACTGTTCGTGAAATCTTGCGCCATGATGGGGTTGAAAACGTAACAATGGTAGAGATTGACAAAGAAGTTATTACAGCTTGTAAAGAACACCTGCCAGAAATTGCTGCGGCTTTCGATCATCCAAAACTAGATCTTATCGTTGATGACGGAATAGCATTTATTAAAAAAGCTGCGACAGAATCTTATGACATTATTATTGTTGATGGTTCTGATCCTGTTGGACCTGCTGAGGGTTTATTTTCAGTGGAATTTTATACCAACTGCTACAATGCTTTGAAAAAAGATGGAATACTTGTAGCACAGGGTGAATCGCCTAAATTCAACGAGAAGGCATTCGCTGAATTAAACCATACACTTCAAGATATTTTTGGTGTAGATAAAGCACCAGTTTCACTTTTCTTCGTTCCTACTTATCCAACTGGAATGTGGAGTTTCCAATATGGTTTAAAGGGCGAAAAGCATCCAAAATTAGTTGCTAATGAAATTCAAATTGATGCTTTTGTCGATGATAAAAGATTAAGATACTATAATTCTGACATTCATAAGGGCAGTTTTGCTACACCAAATTTTGTGAAGGAATTAATCGCTAAAAAAGCTGAAAGTCTCGTTTAATTATGACTTTTGATCCAAATGGAGTTGGTATTGCCAATGGAAATATATTCGGATTCCCAATTAGGGAAAATGAAGCAAATATTGTAATTATTCCTGTACCTTGGGACGCAACCGCATCCTACGGAAAGGGCACTAGTAAAGGTCCTAAAGCAATTCTTGAAGCATCCACTCAATTGGATTTCTACCACCCTCAACTTGAAGATGCTTATCAAACAAAAGTGTTTATGTCGCCCATTTCAGAAGAATGGTTGGAATTAAATGATTCGCTTTGTCAAAAAGCTACTGATTATATACAATTTCTTGAAGATGGTGGGCAACTTGAAGATAAGCCAGTTTTTAAAGAAACGCTCAATCAGATTAGTGAAGCACAGAATGCGCTGGGAATAAATCTTCGTGAAAGATCCTCTGAACTTTTGAAACAAGGGAAAATAGTTTCAGTTATAGGAGGTGAACACTCTACCCCACTTGGATTAATTGAAGCAATTGATATGCAAGGCAAAGAATTTGGTATTTTGCAAATTGATGCCCACGCAGATTTAAGGGACGCCTATGAAGGATTTGATCAGTCACATGCTAGCATCATGTTTAATGTTCTGAAAAGATGCAAAAACTTAAAGAAACTCGTTCAAGTTGGAATTCGCGACATCGCGCAGTCGGAAGTGGAATTTATTTATAGTAGCAAAGGACGAATAAAAACATTTTTTGATTGGTCTTTGAAAGAGGAGCGTTACAACGGTATAACATGGGCTAAGCAGGTTAATAATATAATTGCGGAATTACCTGAAAGAGTTTACATATCATTTGATATTGACGGGCTATCTCCAGATTTATGTCCAAATACGGGGACTCCTGTTACTGGAGGTTTCAGTCTTGAGGAAATAACGTTTTTATTGTTTCAATTAGTTGATTCCGAAAAAGAAATTATTGGGTTTGATTTGAACGAGGTTGCTCCCGGGAAAAATGATGACTGGGATGCCAATGTTGGTGCAAGAGCATTATGGAATCTTGTTTGCGCAGCGGAGAAAAGTAGAAAGTTAAAAGTCGGCAGAACATGAAGATAATTTCCCTAAAAAACACTATAAAACTATTCTTGATTTTAACTGGGGTAGTATTTTTAATAGCCTTAGGAGAAGTTATTTTTATTGGTGATTTATACCCATATGCATTACTTTCATCTCTAAGTTTTCTTTCTTTTAGTTCCTTTTTATTATTGCAGTATACAACTAGAAGTCAAAATAATCGTCTGTTTTTAATTCTAACTTTAATCGCTTTTGCCAACGCTTTTTTACTACTCAGTTTTATATTTGATAGCGCTCTATTAAAATATTGTTGGAATTACTCTTTTGGATTAACGTTTTTATTCCCTGCTTTTTACGTAATTCAATTACTTAAAAAAGATAAAACAACTTTAACAAATAGTATTCTTTACTTAACAATTTTAACCACTGTTTTTTTTGAATTTGTGTTAGTTTTTAAAATAAGTGAGGGGTGGGTTTTCAATTTACTTGCTGTTCTTTTTGGACTAGTAACATTATTAACTATAACTTACTTCGTAACTAACAGCAAGGAATTAAGGTCCTAATACATAAAAGTACCAAAACCATATATTCTATTCAACCAATAATCAGACTGCTCTATCTCGGTAATGATTACACCTTTTGAAGAACTAGAGTGAATCATTACTAATGGTTTACCTTTTTCAGAGATAATCAACCCAACATGAGAAATGCCTGATCCACTATCAAAAAATACCAAATCTCCTTTTTGAACATTTTTTGGTTTAATCTTTCTTGATGATTCATATTGATCTATTGCTCTTCTTGGTAGTTCTTTACCTGATTCCTTCATTACGTATCTTGTAAATCCACTGCAATCAAATCCGTTGGGATCATTTCCGGCCCAAACATATGGAACACCTAGTTGCTTTTTCGCAGATTCAAATACAATCTCCCTTTCTTTAAAATAAAGATCTCCCGCACCGCCTGAATCGTCAACTAATTCATCAAAAGAAATCTCTCCTTGAAAATCAATATCAGGAATATCGACAAATAAACCATCAATAGCTTTGTTAAGTCTATTCAGTGCCTCTTTTTTCCCCCTCCTTTTTAAATCTTCTGACCAAAGAATTAAATCACGTTTTAAAAATGAAAGTTCCACGATATGCGCAGAAAGAATTTTTTGACCATCCTTGCTTGTTTTAATATTTTTTAAAATAAGACTAGCATCTTCCAATGCTTTAGGATGGCGGAGAAGCCAATGCTCATCTTGACTTAGCTGAAATGAACTTAATGATTTGTAAAATAGAGGTAATTGTGAATAATCATAATCCGGCACATCCAATAATCGGTTTGCCTTTCGGTAGACAATTTTATAATGATTCTGGGCATAAAGCATTTCTAATTTATCGAAAACCGGAACTTGAGCTCTTAAAAAAGAAATACTGAAAAATGCAAATAAAATTAAAATCCTCTTCGTCATAGATGAAAAATTCAAACTGAAAATAATAAAATTATATTACTCATCTTACAAATCTCCATGTAATAACATCCACATTTATTTGTTTATTGAGGTAACATGAATTAACTTTTTTTTAATAACTGATGTTACAAGTCAAACAAGACTATCGTTATTTAGTTACCTTTATAACTCTTAATTAATCATTTTATGAGTAGATATTTTATCTTAATTTTCCTATTAATTGGGTCAAATTTAGTTCAAGCTCAGGTTGATCCTCAAAAAATAGCAACTACTCAAAAGTTTGATGAAGTGCTGACATATATTAATAGAATGTATGTTGATCCAGTTAATGATAAAGAACTGACAGATGCAGCAATTGTTGCAATGCTTGAAAAGCTTGACCCACATTCTACATTTATCTCCAAAGATGAAGTAGATGAAGCCAATTCTTCCATTAACGGAAGTTTCGTTGGCATTGGTATTCGATTTCAAATTCTCAAAGATACATTAATGGTTGTGGCTACAATTCCAGGAGGACCCTCAGAGAAACTTGGAATAATACCAGGTGATAAAATTATCAAAATTGAAAATCAAACTATTGCTGGAATCGGTCTAAAAAATAACCAAGTACGGGAAAAATTAATGGGCGATTTGGGCACTAAAGTAAAGATTGAAATCAAAAGGAAATCATCAAAAAAACCGATCGACTTTGTAATTACCCGAGATCATATTCCAATCAATTCAGTTGATGCCTATTACATGGTAAGACCTGATATTGGCTATTTAAAATTGAATAGTTTCTCTCGCAGTACCACTGAGGAAATCATAAAAGCATTAACCGATTTGAAATCTATGGGGATGAAACATTTGATTTTTGATCTTCAAGGAAATGGTGGTGGTTTGCTCGATGCATCTCAGAAAGTAGCGGATGAGTTTCTTAGCGGGGATAAATTAATAGTTTATTCAGAAGGTAGGGCTCAACCTAGGAGTAATCTCATAGCAGGAAAAAAAGGTTTATGGGAAAAAGGATCTCTCATACTTCTTACTGATGAATATTCTGCGTCTGCAAGTGAAATTCTATCCGGTGCAATTCAAGATTGGGACAGAGGAATGATAGTTGGAAGACGAACCTTTGGTAAAGGCCTTGTTCAGCGACCAATAGATCTCACAGACGGGTCTCAAATAAGGCTAACAATTGCACGTTATTTTACTCCAAGTGGGCGATTTATCCAAAAACCCTACGATGATATGGAAGGGTATAAAAAAGACTTAACTGAGCGTTATTTAAATGGTGAATATAGCCATGTTGATTCAATCAAATTGCCGGATTCATTGAAACATGAAACAATGATTACAAAAAGAACTGTTTATGGTGGAGGTGGAATAATGCCTGATATTTTTGTTCCAATAGACACCTCTGAAGTCACTGATTATTTCAGTGATTTAATTCAAGGTGGACATGTAACATCCTACTCGCTTGAATTCGTTGATAAGAACCGAGTCAAATTATTATTAGACTACCCTACTTTTGAAAATTACAATGATAGATTCGAAATCGATCAGAAGTTTATGGAGGATTTCTTTGCGTACGTTCAAAAAGAAGATAAAGAACTAAAATACAATGAGGAACAGTACCAAATAAGCGAAAAATTAATCAAAATACGGATGAAAGCCGTTCTTGCGCAAAACATTTGGGGTTACAATGAATTCTATCAAGTATACAATGAAACCAATGAAATTCTCCAAAGGTCAATAAAGGCAATTGAAGATAAAGAATATGAAAAAGTAGAATTGGATCAAATCAAATAAATTTGACTTTTTATCTTTACATTAAATTTTATGTGTCATGATTAAAAATTTCGCAATTGTTTTTATTCTATTTATAATTACTTCCTGTAATGATTCAACTAAAGGTTCTTCTGAAAAAAGTGATGTTCATTCTTCAATAGCAGCAAACAGCGACAGTGAAGAGGAATTAAAAGAAGCTTTAATTGAAATTGAAAAAGAAGAACAAGATTTACTTAATTCTAGTACTTCAATGACTTTTGATAAGTTAAATTACAATTTTGGTAAATTGACAGAAGATACTGAAAACAAAGTTTCATATACTGTTACAAATTCTGGAAAAAATCCTCTAATTATCAAAAAGGTAGATGTTAGTTGTGGCTGCACTACCGCAAAAAAGCCAGAGAAACCAATAGCACCCGGGAAATCAGACGTTATAGAGGTGATTTTTCATCCAAAACCAGGTCAAATAGGGGAACAAAAAAAGACAGTTACAGTGACTGCCAACACTCAACCAAAAATTGTTGTTCTTAATTTCGAAGCATTTGTGGAAGCGAAATAGCAATCTGAGCTTAAAAACCGTCTATAATAATTGATAACTTAGCGAAAAATTAAGAACATGTCGGTTAAACAAGAAGTTGAAGATTTTTATGATTCGTACGTAGCAAACCAAAAGAATATTGGAGTTTCCATTCGCCACCGACAAATATTTAAAAACCTTAAAAGTATTGGATTAAAAAATAACTCAAATGTTTTAGAAATTGGTTGTGGAATTGGAACTGTAAGCAGCCTAATTGTTTCGGCAATCCCTAACGGTTATTTTTTAGGTTGTGATATATCGCCTAAAAGCATTGAATTAGCCGGCAAATTTAATCCGCAGAAAAATGCAAAATTTCTAGTGACAGACATGTCAGACTTTCAGTCAGATCAAAAATTTGATTTCGTTGTTTTCCCCGATGTTTTAGAACATATTCCAGCAGAACAGCATAGCAACTTATTTAAAAATATAGCTGCAGCTTGCAAACCAAAAGCAAAGGTTTTGATTAATATCCCAGAGCCAAATTCGTTGAATTGGACAAGAAAGCATACACCTGAGAAATTACAGATTATCGACCAATCACTTTCAATGCAGGATTTATTAAATAATTCTTATCCACATGGATTTCATGTTCAATCAATAGAACCCTATTCTATTCATACAAACGTTCCTAATTATTTGAAAATCATTTTAGAAAGAAATCCAGAAGTACTAGACTTGCATTATAAAAGTAAGATTTCAAAATTGATTCAAAATATTAAGGTTCGATTTTTCTGATGAAAAAACACCTTCTATATATCTATTTGAATCCATCCTCCTTCGTATTAAAAGACATTGAAATATTAAAAGAGGAATTCGAACTGAGCACTAAAAGATTTGATGTAAGATCAAAGTACAAGCTACCTTTTGCTTTTTTAGCTCAGTTGCTATATTTACTTTGGAATACCAGAACACATGATGTGGTAATTGTTCAATTTGCTGGTTATCAGTCAATTTTGCCTATTTTTTGGGCTCGATTTTTTAGAAAAAAATCGATTTTAGTTTTAGGTGGCACCGATTGTGTTCACTTTCCGTCAATAAACTATGGTAATTTCTCAAAACGATTTTTAGCAAGATGTACCAGTTTAAGCATAAAGAATGCAACATTGCTATTGCCAGTATCACAAACGCTTGTAGAAACCGATTATGATTATCAATCCGATGATTTTAAAAAGCAAGGTTATAAAGTTTTTGTAAAAGGAGAAACAGCAGCATATAAAGTAATTCACAATGGTTTCAAAACTGACCAATGGCAACCAGATCTAAAAGAAAAGAATTCATTTGTCACCGTTGCAGCTGATCTTCAAACGCGATTTGGAATTCAACTGAAAGGCATAGATCTTATTTTAGAAATAGCTCCCTCTCTTCCAGACTGTCAATTTTACATTGTAGGAGGCAAAAACGCAAATTTAGATACCCCATCAAATGTCCATCTGATCGAAACGATACCGAACAATGAATTACCTCATTTCATTGCTACCAAAGAGTATTATTTGCAATTATCTATGAGCGAGGGTTTTCCTAATGCACTCTGCGAGGCAATGCTTTGCGGTTGTATCCCTATTGTTTCTGCTGTTGGAGCTATGCCTGAAATTATCTCGGATAAAGGTTTTATTCTATTCAAAAAAGATCCTGGTTTATTACTTGACTTAATTCGCACTGCAAGAAGTAAAGAAAATCATGCTTTGATGGCTGAACAAAGCAGAAATAGAATTTTATATAATTATTCTTTTGAAAAAAGAAAAACCACTCTTCTCGGAGTGGTTAATCAATTATTTCTCAACTGAACGTTTTTTAAATTCAAGGAAAATCATTCCTCCAATCAACCCAAACAAGAGTAGTGATCCGAATAACGCGTAATTATTCGATTTTCTGAATTTCGGCAAATCAAAAGTAAACTCTACATTATGCTTTCCATTATCTAACGCAACTCCTCTCAAAAGATAATTAGTTTTTAAAATCGGAACTTCTTTCCCATCAACTTTAGCTTTCCATCCTTCTGCATAATAGATTTCTGAAAAGACGGCAAACTGATCTCCTTTGCATTCAGCAGAATACCTGATCTTATTCGGAGCATAAGAAGTCATTGTTATATTCCCAATACCACTATAACTGCGTTTTTTCAATCCAGAAGCAACATCTTTAAGAATAACCGCATCATTTGCCGGATTAAATTCATCAATCACGCTTACCGATAGCAATTTCGAGAAAGACTTCAACGAATCGTTTTGCATTGTAGCAGCAGGAATTAAGTTTGTAGCGCCATTTTTATCCATCACCCAAAGCACTTCCATACCTTTGGAAATACCATTCGACAATGGAACGTCCATGGTATCCTTTCCAGGTAGCAAATATTGTATTTTTTCAGTCCCAAATACTTTTACTTCTTTTACTACCTTTCTATTCACCAAGAAAATACCTAAGCCAGTATTTACGAGTTTAAACTCATTACCCAATGCTCGAATTTCATCATTTGGTGTTTGTTTTATCTTTATATTTCGAACGAACCAAGCATTTCCCATTGCAGTTGTATTGGCACGCAAGGACTCTTCTTGTATAAAATACTTCACATTCAGCATGTCAAGAACTTTGTTGTTTGATCGTGATATGTGAAAATCAAAAGCATTCTGAATATTTCTAAGTTTTGCTCCATGGTATCCACCCAATGACTTGTGAAAATAAGAAGCACGCGTACTATTCCAACCACCATTCAAATCAAAAACGCGGTAATTCGTTGCCATATTCAGTGCAGAAAAACGGTAAGCATCAATTACACGACGTTTATCTCCTCCAGTATAACCTTGTTCATCCGCAGCTTTAGAGCCCTCTCTCTCCCCTTTTTCAATCTCTTTATTGACCTTAGTGTCCAAGGCTTCCATTTCCATGATTTGTATATCTGCTTTTTCCGGGGAAAGCGGGTAATCAGTTTGAACAGATTCTACCCAATACTTATAGTCACCTCTCTCGTTTTCAGCTGAACTTAAATAGTTTTGACTAACGGGAATTAGGTCCATCAATACTAGAATGCCGAGCCCGCCAAATATTGCCATCGTCGGAATTGCTGTGTAAAAATAGAGCGCGAAAAGAACAATTGAGAGAAATGTAAATAGTAAAGATCGATTCATTGATGAATCAAAAATATCTGCCCTTGCGCTTTTCATTAAATCATATTGCTCGGTTGCACCATCCACTTGTGCGTCGATAAATTGCTGTAACTGCTGAGGATTATTAACATCAACACCATAATTCGTTGCCAAGACTTGAGGATCTGTGCTTCGGACTTGATCCACTACTTGAGCAGGTATTTCATTTATTCTTTGTAATTCTGACAGTGAAGTATAATTATCCCCAAGTCCAACTACTTTCACTCCTAAAAGAAGAACAAAAAAGACACTTGAAATAATTAAAAACTGTTTTTTTGTTTCTTTTACTTGTTCGCGTTCGTCATACAATCGTTGCAACAATAAAACACCAATAACTGGTACACATAATTCTATCAATACCAAAATGATTGTAACAGTTCTAAACTTATTGTAACCGGGTAAATATTCAATAAAGAAATTAGTCAGCCCCATCATATTTTTACCCCAAGAAAGCATTAGAGCCAAAATAGATACTCCTAGAAAAACCCATTTCGATTTATCTCTAATGTAATACATGCCAAGGACAAGTAAAAAGACCATAACAATGCCAATATAAACAGGACCTGAAGTCATTGGTTGTTCACCCCAGTATACTGCATAAGGCGCATTTAAAATTCCATTTATATCCTTTGATGAACGATCGGAGTTCTCAATCAATTCTCTGAAAGGACTATCTGCCATTCCAGTAGAAGCTGATCCTTTTACGAAGGGAGAAATAAGCGTAAAAGATTCGTCAACTCCATAACTCCAGTTTGTAATATAATCCTTATCTAAACCTTCTGTATTTTCTGTTGCTAACTCACCATCAGGACGTATAGTAATGTCATTCCCCCCTCTTATAGTCTGCTTTGCATAATCATTCGTTAAGGATACGTTTCCATAATTAATAAAAACAGCTAAAAGATAAGCACCCATAACAGCCCCGGAAGTGATTAGAAACTGTTTCAATGCTTTTTTTCTTAATGCACTGACTAACTCATAAATACCTAATCCTACTAATACAAATGCAAAATAATACGTTACTTGTAGATGGTTACTTGCAATTTCGAAACTCATAAAGAGGGCTGAAAGTAGCGCTCCCCATTTCCAATTTCGTCTATAAGCCATAATAAATGCTCCCAGAACAGGGGCCATAAGTGCCACCGTGATTGCTTTGGAATTATGTCCTGCTTGTAGAATAACTATCTCATAACTTGCAAAAGCAAAGGCTATAGCTCCTATAAATCCAATCAGCGGTCGGACTCGAAGACAAAGTGCAAGGATGTAAAAACCAATTAAATGAAGTAATAAGATGCCAGAAGGAACACCTACATTTTTCAAGAACCAAATCATTCCTGTTTGAAATATGTTACCATCATACAATGTTGAAATTTGTACGGTTGGCATACCTCCAAACATTGAATTGGTCCAAAGAGGTTCATCTCCAGTTTTTTGGCGAAATGTTTTTATTTCTTGCGACATTCCGATGTATTGTTCGATATCATGCTGCTTTAGATGATAGCCATCATATTCCGGAGAAAAATAAGCGAACATTATCGTAATAAATCCAACTAATACTGCTAAATGTTGCCAATTTCTATCAAAAAAACTTTTCATATGTTCATTTCATTAATTTAAACTAATAGCTCTAATCAAGCTCTTCAAATTCTACATCCTGAGTTTCCTCAATAACTGCACTCTTTCGAGTTGATTTTTGAAAAATATTAACCTTGCCAAAATTGCGTAATTTCTGAGATCGCTCTTTTTCAAATTCTCGTTGTCGGTAATTGATTTTTTTTTCTTCTTTCATATTGCGCTTGGCCATCATCAATTGACCTAAAAAGCGAAGGAGCACGAATGCTCCTATTAGAATCAAAACTGTCCTAAATAGACCTGATATACTTGCTTCAACTATCACTACTTGGACAAATGCATGTTACGTTCTGAATAGATCTTGGTAAAAAAAGGATCTTTCAAGTTCTTGATGAATCGAATCGCTTCTCCGGTAGATTTCATTTCAGGACCTAATTCCTTCTTTACATCCGGGAATTTCTCATATGAAAATACCGGGATTTTTATTGCATATCCTTCTTTTCTAGGATTAAAATTAAAATCTGTCACCTTTTTCTCACCCAACATAACCTTCACAGCATAATTAACATAGGGCTCGTCATAGGCCTTTGCGATAAAAGGCACTGTGCGGGAAGCTCTTGGGTTGGCTTCAATAACATAGACTTTATCATCTTTTATGGCAAACTGGATATTAATTAAACCGACTGTTTTCAATTCAATAGCAATCTTTTTTGTTATGTCTTCAATTTGTTGCATCACAAAATCACCTAAGTTATAAGGTGGTAAAACAGCATAGGAATCTCCCGAGTGGATACCGGCTGGCTCGATGTGTTGCATGATTCCGATGATGTATACGTTTTCACCATCACAGATTGCATCTGCTTCAGCCTCAATTGCACCTCCAATAAAATGATCCAATAAAATTTGATTACTTCCCATTTCGTTGATAATATCAACCACATGGTGCTCTAATTCATCCTTATTAATGACAATCTTCATTTTTTGCCCACCTAAAACGTATGATGGACGAACCAATAATGGAAAGCCTAATTCTTCTGAAAGTTCTATTGCTTGCTCGGCGCTCTGAACAACACCATATTTCGGAAAAGGAATATTATTTTGTTCTAATACTTTAGAAAAACGACCACGATCTTCGGCTAAATCTAATGCTTCAAAGCTCGTTCCAAGTATTTTAATTCCGTATCGTTCTAATTTCTCTGCTAATTTCAAGGCAGTTTGACCACCCAACTGAACAATAACACCTTCTGGCTTTTCATGTTGGATAATGTCGTAGATATGTTCCCAGAAAACTGGCTCAAAATAAAGTTTATCGGCAGTGTCAAAGTCAGTTGAAACAGTCTCTGGATTACAATTAATCATGATTGTTTCATAACCACATTCTTTTGCGGCGAGAACTCCATGAACGCAGCTGTAATCAAACTCTATACCCTGGCCTATTCTATTTGGGCCTGAACCGAGCACAACTACTTTCTTTCTATCTGAAGAAACACTTTCGTTTTCAAACTCAAACGTTGAGTAGTAATATGGTGTTTGAGCTTCAAATTCTGCAGCACATGTATCAACTAATTTATAAACACGTTGTATTTTAAAATCTTGACGTTTTTTATACACTTCCGATTCAAGGCAACGCAACAAATGAGCAATCTGACGATCAGCATATCCCTTTTGTTTAGCTTCAAATAATAATTCTCTTGGTAAGCTATCTAAATGAAAACGTTCGATTTTTCGCTCCATTTTGATCATTTCTTCGATTTGTTTTAAGAACCAAATATCAATTTTAGTTTTCTCAACAATTGTTTTGAATGGAATACCAAGTCTGATAGCATCGTAAATATGGAATAATCGATTCCAACTTGCGAATTCCAAACTATGTAGAATCTCATTCTGGTTTGTCAATTCTTTGCCATCTGCTCCAAGGCCATTGCGATTAATCTCTAGTGACTGACATGCCTTCTGTAAAGCCTCTTGAAATGATCTTCCGATTGCCATTACCTCACCCACAGATTTCATTTGTAATCCTAATTGACGATTGGTTCCTGGGAATTTATTAAAATTCCAACGAGGAATTTTCACGATTACATAGTCCAATGTTGGCTCAAATAAAGCCGATGTTGTTTTCGTGATCTGATTACTCAATTCATCCAAATGATAGCCGATGGCTAATTTAGACGCTATTTTTGCAATCGGATATCCTGTTGCTTTGGACGCCAATGCTGATGAGCGAGATACACGAGGATTGATCTCAATTGCAATTATGTCTTCATTATCATCTGGCGAGACAGCAAACTGCACATTACAACCTCCTGCAAAATTTCCAATCGAGCGCATCATGAGAATCGCCATGTCCCGCATTTTTTGGAATGTTGTATCTGAAAGAGTCATTGCTGGTGCAA
This sequence comes from Chitinophaga pinensis, assembly GCA_945861175.1. Classification (GTDB taxonomy): domain Bacteria; phylum Bacteroidota; class Bacteroidia; order Flavobacteriales_D; family Crocinitomicaceae; genus M0103. Next base: position 12,987 of record CAMATR010000013.1, read on the forward strand.
CAGTAATTGAATCACCCGTGTGAATACCCATTGGGTCAAAGTTTTCTATAGAACAAATGATAACAACGTTGTCATTTGCATCACGCAACAATTCCAATTCGAATTCTTTCCAACCCAAAAGGGCTTTGTCAATCATTACTTCATGAATTGGAGACAATTGCAACCCTCTTTCAAGTAAACCATCAAAATCTTTTGAGTCGTGAACAATCGATGCTCCAGCTCCACCTAGCGTAAAGGAAGCACGAATGCACAAGGGGAAGCCGAATTCTTGAGCGACCTCTTTTCCTTCGAGAAATGACTTTGCAGTTGCTTGAGGTGCCATAGGAATTCCAATATTTAACATGAGATTGCGGAATTCTTCGCGATTCTCTGTAATCTCGATGGCTTTAATATCTACACCAACAATACGAACACCATATTCTTCCCAAATACCCATCTCATCGCACTTAATGCAAAGGTTAAGAGCTGTTTGACCTCCCATAGTCGGAAGAACTGCGTCAATTTTGTGATTTTGGAGAATTTTAATGATGCTTTCAGGCTCAAGTGGTTCGAGATAAATATTGTCAGCTACAACTTTATCTGTCATAATAGTTGCAGGATTCGAATTGATTAAAGTAACTTCAATTCCTTCATCTCTTAATGATCTGGAAGCTTGAGATCCAGCATAGTCAAATTCACATGCTTGTCCTATGACGATTGGTCCACTTCCGATAATCAGTATGGACTTAATGGAGGTATCTTTTGGC
>CAMATR010000014.1 GCA_945861175.1 Chitinophaga pinensis
ATACAGTTGGGACAATAGCTCATCTACCTCAAACATTGCTTCAGATTTATCTGCTGGAGATCAAACCGTTAACATAACTGATGCAAACGGTTGTATAGCTTCATTCACTGTTAATTTAGAAGAGCCTGACCCATTGCAACTAACATTCATTACTAGTCCAACTCAAATTTGTCCAGAAGAAGATATTACTTTGCAAGTTACAGGAATTGGCGGTTCTAGCCCCTATATTTTTACATGGTACGAAAATGGCAACATGATTGGAACAGGAACAGGAATAAATGTTGATCCTGATGTTTCAAACACTCAATATTGTGTCACTTTGTCTGAAATTTGTGGCTCTCCAACAACTGACACTTGCACGATCATTAGCTTCCCAGAACCCATTATCCCTTCGATGGATCCAGATAAACTTAAAGATTGTATTCCTGCAACATTCATATTCGCAAATAATTCTACTAATGGCAATGAAATAGCAGCAACATATTATCAATTTTCTAATGGAAACTCCTATTCAGTGAGTGGTTTGGAAAGTGTTACAAATACATTTATAGACCCTGCTTACTATACTTGTGAAATGACCGTAACTTCAATATATGGCTGCGTTTACACTGAACTCTTTCAAAATATTATTGAAGCAATGCCTATTCCAACTGCTGATTTCACGTTTACATCCAATCCTGCGACGATTTTTGAAACTACCGTCGGAATGCAAGATCAATCAGTAGGAAATATTGCAAGTTGGCAATGGATTAGTCCTGGATCGAATCCATCATCTAGCTTTGCTCAATACCCCTACTTTACATTTCCAGTGGGAGAAACAGGACAATATCCAGTGACTTTAATAGTAAGTACTGATTTTGGATGCGAGGATACTATCATGTACGAGATGAATATTATACAAGATGTTATCTTTTTCGCTCCAAATTCATTCACTCCCGACGGAGACGAATTCAATCAAAACTGGAATATCTTTATACAAGGTATCGATATTTATAATTTCGAAATTTTCATTTTCAATAGATGGGGAGAAATAATCTGGGAATCGCATGACCCCTCTGCTAGTTGGGATGGCACATACAACAATCAAAAAATTCAGGCTGGAACCTATTCCTGGAGAGCTGCCGCAAAAGACCTAGTGAATGATAATAAATATGAGTTCTCAGGCCACCTAAATATAATTCGTTGATTTGATTGGTACACTTATTGAAGGAGTCTTTTAAATTAATGTTTTTAATAAAATAGTTTTCTATGAAAAAAATTGTTCTCCCTGTTATTTTACTTTCTTCTTCTCTGCTTTATTTTTCTTGCGAAGTATTGGAGCAGGCAGCTAGTATTGTCACAACAACTGCACCATCTAAGCCCCAATTATCGAACGAAGAAGTTGTATCCGGTTTAAAAGAAGCTTTGAATGTTGGCATTCAAAATTCAATTAATTTAACTTCTGTAACAGATGGTTTTCTAAAAAACAAAGACATAATGCTTCCCTTTCCTGAAGATGCTTTAAAAGTTAAGCAAAAAGCATTAGACCTTGGCCTTTCGAACCAGGTTGAAAAATTTGAAACCACTTTAAATCGAGCTGCTGAAGAGGCTACAAAAGAGGCGCTTCCAATCTTCGCTGATGCGATAAAAAATATGAGTATTTCGGACGGTTTTGGTATTTTGAATGGTGGTGATGGGGCTGCTACGAAATATCTAAAAAACAATACTACAGCTAAATTAACTGCAGCATTTGCTCCAAAAGTGGAAGCGGCAATATCAAAAGTTAAGCTAACCGAATACTGGAATCCAATCATCACTAAATACAACAATGCGATGACTTTGACCGGGGGAGAAAAATTAAATCCAGACTTGAACAAATATGTAACTGAAAGAGCAATTGCTGGTTTGTTTCACATGGTAGAAATTGAAGAGAATAAAATCAGAAAAGATCCTTTGGCGCGTGTTTCTGACCTATTGAAAAAAGTGTTCGGAAGTTTAACAGGAAATTAATCCAAATTATGATCTGATTAAAGTGCTGCTGGTTGCGGCACTTTTTTTTTGTAATTTTAACTATGCAATATCCACCTTCAGAGTTAGTTCTTGATGCCAAAGGGCGCGTTTACCACCTTGGTTTGTTACCTGAACATGTTTCATCAAAAATCATTTTAGTTGGGGATCAAGATCGAGTTGCAATGGTATCATCTTTCTTTGATTCAATTGAACATCAATCGCAGCATAGAGAATTTGTTTGTCATACGGGTAGCTATAAGGGAAAAAGAATTTCTGTATGTTCAACTGGAATAGGCACAGACAATATAGATATTACATTGAATGAACTTGATGCTTTATTCAATATTGATCTTTTAGCACGAAAAGATAAAACCTCTCATACTTCTCTCGAAATTGTTCGAATTGGCACATGTGGCATCTTGCAGCCTGAAATTCCGGTTCATTCCTTCATATTGTCTTCTCATGCTTTTGGTCTAGACAATATTGCCCATTTCTATGAGATTGAATTCACTGAGAAAGAAATAGAGTTGAAAAATGCCATAATTGAAGAACTTAAATTACCAATGACTATTCATCCGTATTTAATTTCATCCACAAATCATTTGACAAATCGACTCAGTTCAGATCAGACACATTTGGGTATAACCATTACCAGTAGCGGCTTTTATGGTCCACAAGGAAGGCAATTGAGGGTTCCTAATTCAATTAAAAATCTTAATGAACGATTGACAAATTTCAGAAGTAAATCACACCGAGTGGTTAATTTCGAAATGGAGAGCTCAGCTATTTTTGCTCTTGGACGCGCGATGGGTCATCAATGCGCTACAATCTGTCTGGGAGTGGCTAACCGGCCAAAAATGGAGTTTTCTAAAGGATACACAGACGAAATGAATAAACTTATCCCCTATGTTTTAGATCGATTATAGCTCACTTAATTTACGGGTCGGAAAATTATATATTTCCCGCTTGTTATTCCTTTAAAATTCAAAGGACTTACCGTAACTTTTTTACCATTATAGCCAGTATTTTGATGAATAAGTTGAACCTGATCATTGTTTGAAACACTATATATTACTGCTGTATGGTGCGGAAATTGTTCTAGATAGTCTTTTTGTCCATCATTCCATTTTACTTTTACCTTTTCAAATTGAATTATGTCCCCAGGCATGATGCACTCCCCTTTTTCAAGTTTTCTGCCAAATCCATATAAACCATCCCATTTAGCACCTGCATATTCCAGTGCGAACTTAGCCAAATCCCAGCATTCTCCAGTCCCCACTTTTTTGTTGATTTTTGACGATGAAAATTCAATTATTTTTTTGTTAACCAATGCAATAGAATCACATTGAGGAAATCCATGATTCAGACATGCTATACTTAGGAGGATCAAAAGATAAATTTTCATAATCTCATAATGCATGATTTATTGAAAAGTAACAATTACTTTGCTGCAGCAACAAGAATTCGATTTACTTTATTTCTTTCAACCTTTAAAATTGTATCAGAGAAAAGTGAATCTTCATCCATTTGAAATTTTGAAGTGCCAGAAAAATGCATTGCATCAGGTTTTACTTCATTCATAATTTTGGAAATATTAGCAGCATTTACACCTCCTCCAGCCATGATCTGAATTCGACTAGCACTATAATCTACCATCTGTCGAAGTATGGGGATTCCAATTTCTGCATTGCTAGCCATGCCGCTTGAAAGCACGCGATGAACTCCATGTTCTATGAGTAAGTCAAGCGATTGTTTCCAATGAATAGAATCGTCAAAAGCACGATGAAAAGTCACTTCCATTCCATTAGATTTCTTCATAATATTATTCAAAAAATAACGATCAATTTCTCCCGCACTATTTAAAGCACCTATTACGACTCCGTTCGCTCCCATTTCTTTGCAATTAAGTACATCTCGCAAAATAACTTCATGCTCGCTTTCATCGTAGCTGAAATTCCCAGGTCTTGGGCGAATTAGCACATGCGTTTCGATACCGCATTCTATTGCATATTCTATCATTCCATTCGAAGGTGTCGTTCCTCCTTGTTCAAGATTTTGACACAATTCAATTCTATCAAAAGTAAATTCTCTAGCTACCTTTATTGCTTCAATAGTTGCAGCGCACAATTCAAATCTCATTCGTAGTTCATTATTATTTCGTCCATAAATGTCCATGGGACATTGCCTGCTCCAGGTTGATTATCAGGTATTTTATCCAAAGTATCTATATGGACTTTTACATACCTTGCTTTTCGTTCAATAACAGTAGAAAAAGGTAATGTTTTTTTTATTACATCATTCTTTTCAGACAAATTAATGGCGGAACCCTTGCATTCTTTCCATTTTTTACCGTCGCTAGAAATGAAAATACGCACAAAAGTTGGTATTAAAATCCAAGAACTTCGATCCTCTAAAAAACTTAATTCCAAATTATGAATCTTTGTTTTTATTCCTGCATCTATACTAAAACTGATTTCATTTGTATTGAATCCTACCCATTCATTGCCTTTCCAGGGTCGAGAACCTACAATTCCATCGACTAAAGTTAAATCTCCACTGCTGTTATACTTTTCAGAGGGAAGAGTCAAATAATTTATATTCAAACCAATTGCTGGATGTGATAAGATTTTAAAATCTGATGGTTTATCAACCCTTTCAGACATCAACATGAAATCAATTTCCGTGATCTTGTCCTTTTCACGTGGAATTAAAATTGTGTCCTGAGATGAAATATTAGTGTTCGTCTTTCCAGGAATCATTTTCACGAATTTTTGTCTTTTTGTTGTTGTCAATTTAAATTTTGAATCCAACTCGCCACTCCGGAAATTAACAGCTAAGCCATTTACATTTCTATTTATCTCCATTTCCGGATAAAAAAGCGCCCGTGAAAAGTTTACATTTTTTGATTCCAATAATTGCATGTGATAATCAATAAATGATCGTTTGAAAAATTGAAAATCAGGTTTATTATTGCACCAGAGAACTTGTGAAAGCGCTAAAGCTCTTGGATAGGCCATATATTCTAATTGTTTCATGTTTGAAATGTATTCTGTCCAAAGATTCGCTTGTGCACCTATTATGTAAACTGCCTCCTCTTGAGTTAATCCAGATGGTATTGGATTAAATTCATATACTTTTTGAAGCGAAGTATATCCACCAATGGCCATAGGTTCCTGAGGACTTTTACTTTGATAATGATCAAAATAACAATACGAACTGGGTGACATTACTACATTGTGATGCATTCTTGCTGCTTCAATACCACCTTCTGTGCCACGCCAAGACATTACAGCTGCATTTGCTGATAAGCCACCTTCTAAAATTTCATCCCAGCCAATTAATAATCGGTCTTTTGAATTCAAATGTTCATCAATCCTTCCAATGAACCAACTCTGCAATTCGTCTTCATCCTTGAGTCCATTTTCTCGGATAACAGCTTGGCATTTCTTACATTTTTTCCAACTAGTAGTTGGTGCTTCATCTCCCCCAATATGTATATAGGTCGAGGGAAATAGCTGTATCACTTCGTCCAAGATGTTTTTCATGAAATCAAGAGATGTTTCATGTACGCACAAAATGTCATCAAAAACACCCCAAAGCCCAGGAACCTCTAATTGTTCACCTGTGCATGATAAATTTGGATATGCAGCCAGGAGAGCTCTACTATGACCCGGCATTTCTATTTCAGGAACGATTGTAATATACTTGGCAGCGGCATATTGTACGACATCTTTGATCTCTTCCTGGGTATAAAATCCTCCATATCTTTTCTTTGTGTATGTTCTAGGTACAGTAGTGTAATGATCATTCACTGTGCTATCCCTCCAAGCACCAATTTCAGTAAGTTTTGGATATTTCTTGATCTCAATTCGCCAACCTTGATCATCCGTTAAGTGCCAATGAAACACATTAAATTTATATAACGACATTAAATCAATGTACCGTTTTACTTCATCAACTGTAAAAAAATGTCTGCTAACATCCAAATGCAGTCCTCGCCATTGGAATCGGGGGAAATCCTGAACAAAACATTTGGGAAAAATATAAGTCCCATTATCTTCTTTCATGAGCTGGAAGAGCGATGTTAATGCATAAAAACAACTTTCCTCCGAGCTATATTGAATAATAATCCCATCATTAATATTGATTGAATAATAATCTTTGGGGGTATTGAAAATCTTTTTGAATTGTAATTCTTTAGCTACAGGAGTAAAAACAGCGCGCGTATTCATTTCCCGTGTCAACTTTCGGATTAAAAATTCGCGAATTGGCTCAGGTATACCTTGTTCATTTATGGCTAATTGATTGGAAAATTGAAAGGACCCATCTATTGATTTAAAAACATTTGGTGTCGGAAGGATTGGGCAACTTTCTTGCGCATTTAGAGAAACAATTTGGCTGCTCAATACCAAAAAAAATACTGATAATAAACCTTTAACTATTTTCACTTGCTCAGTTTAATGAAGTCTTAAAATCCTTTTTAGTGGTAATTTTTTGAAAAATAAAAAATACCATTAATCCTATATTACTTATTCCGAGCAAACCTGACTGGGTCACCCATTTTCCTAAGTTTTTTCCGAGTAAATCATTGGAATTCAATGAAAAACCTATAATTAACATAACAAATATACTCCATCTTAACCAGCTTTCCTGATTAATTAATTCTTTTAAAAGTAAGAGAATTAAAGGTAAACTCAAGATAAAATGCTGTGTATCTGTTTTGAAAAAAGTCGGCGAAAAGGCTAGAAAAAAACATAACCAATCTAGTAGAGAAAATGTAAGCTTTTTAAAGATTGTCCAAAACATTATACTCAAAAATATAAGTCCAAAAAACAATGATAGCCCCCACTCCGATTTAATTCTCAAATAGTTTTCTGAGAGAGCGCTTAAGGAGTCAAAGGTTACCTGGTATTCACCATGTTTTAATACTGCAATTAACCAATATCGCCATAAATCTATATAATTCGTCCATTCCATTAAAACTAGTGGAAGTAGCATAAAAAAGGCTGAAACTGCGATTAATTGCAGGATAAGTTTCCATTTTTTATAAAAGAGCAATGGTAAAAAAACAATAATCAAAAATGGTTTTAAGAGTACGAGTAAAGTCCAACTTAAAGCAGTCAATTTTTCATTTCTATTTAACCAAATCAAGCCGTTTACAAAAAAGAAAAGTAAGAAGAGATTAATGTTTCCTAGATGAAATTCACGCACAAGATGAATGGCAACAAATACAAATGCAAGCCATAGAATGCCACTGTATATTTTATTAGAGTTCTCTTTATTCTCAATGAATATTGCTTTATGCATAAGAATTAAGGACACTAAAAATGCCAAAAATGATAGTGTAATATGAATTATCTGAACAGTGAAATAATTCAATTTAGTATATATCCAGAAAAAATAAAGAGTGGGTGGAGGATATTTGAAAAATCCGCTTGACAATCCATACCTCTTCAAAAATGGATTATTACCCTTGAAATAATCAATGGAAGCTTCGTAATAAACTTTCAAATCGTTCGTCCAAAAACGGCCATTTTTTATTTCTACAACAACCATTAAAGTTGTGAATATTAACAAAAATAGTCCGAAAATATAGTAACCTAAATACTTCCTTTCAGCCATTGCAGCTATATAATCTTTTTTTATCCATTACATATTTCGTCGGTACTGCCCTCCAACTTCGAACAATGCATTGGTAATTTGCCCTAGAGATGAGAATTTACAAGTTTCCATCAATTGTTCAAACATATTTTCATTTTGAATTGCTGCTTCCTGCACTTTAATAATTGCATTTTCAGCATAACTGGCGTGAGCTTCATGCAAATTAGCCAGCATTTTAATCTGGTATTGTTTTTCTTCTTCCGTAGCTCGGATTACCTCTTTTGGTAAAACAGTCGGTGATCCTTTTGAACTTAAGAAAGTATTAACACCAATAATTGGGAACTCTCCAGAATGTTTTAAGGTTTCGTAATACAAAGATTCCTCTTGAATTTTAGAGCGTTGATACATTGTTTCCATAGCACCAAGCACACCACCTCTCTCTGTAATTCTGTCAAATTCAGTTAGAACTGCTTCTTCGACTAAATTTGTTAATTCTTCAATAATGAATGACCCTTGCAGTGGATTTTCATTTTTCGCCAAGCCAAGTTCTCGGTTAATAATCAATTGAATTGCCATTGCACGGCGCACAGACTCTTCTGTAGGAGTAGTTATTGCCTCATCATATGCATTTGTGTGCAATGAATTACAATTATCATAGATCGCATACAATGCTTGTAGCGTCGTTCTTATATCGTTAAAATCTATTTCTTGTGCATGCAATGACCTCCCCGAAGTCTGAATGTGGTATTTAAGCATTTGAGCGCGCGCATTCGCTCCGTACTTTTTAGCAAGTGCTTTTGACCAAATTCGGCGAGCAACTCGACCAATCACAGCATATTCAGGATCTATACCATTCGAGAAAAAGAAAGAAAGATTTGGACCAAAATCATTAATATCCATCCCTCTGCTCATATAATACTCTACATAAGTAAAACCATTTGCGAGGGTAAATGCTAATTGTGTTATTGGATTAGATCCGGCTTCTGCGATGTGGTAACCTGAAATGGAAACAGAATAGAAATTTCTGACACCATTGTCGATAAAGTATTGTTGAACATCACCCATTAAGCGGAGAGCAAATTCAGTTGAGAAGATACATGTATTCTGCGCTTGATCTTCTTTAAGAATATCGGCCTGAACAGTGCCTCTTACTTGCGTTAATGTTTCTGTTTTAATCTGTACATAAATATCTGACGGTAAGACTTGGTCTCCTGTTACACCTAAAAGCATTAAGCCTAATCCATCATTTCCTTCAGGCAATTCTCCTTGGTATTTTGGGCGTTCTGTACCTTTCGCTTTATAAATGGATGCAATTTTAGCTTCAACCTCCTTTTCTAGACCGTTGGCTTTAATGTGTTTTTCGCAATTTTGATCGATGGCAGCGTTCATAAAGAAACCAAGTAGCATAGGTGCGGGCCCATTAATAGTCATAGAAACAGATGTCATCGGATGACTTAAATCGAAACCAGAATATAACTTCTTAGCATCGTCCAAACAGCAAATTGAGACGCCAGAATTTCCAATCTTTCCATAAATATCCGGCCGTAAATCTGGGTCATTTCCATAAAGTGTTACCGAATCGAAAGCGGTTGAGAGTCTTTTTGCAGGCATTCCAAGCGAAACATAATGAAATCTTTTATTGGTTCTTTCTGGTCCACCTTCGCCCGCAAACATGCGTGTTGGATCTTCACCTTCCCTTTTAAAAGGAAATAATCCCGCTGTATATGGGAATTCTCCTGGAACATTTTCTTGCAGTGACCAGCGCAAAATATCTCCCCACCCGGCATATTTTGGTGTCGCTACTTTAGGGATTTGCAAATGCGATAAGGACTCGGTATGGGTTGCCAATGAAAGGACTTTATCTCTTACTTTAAACTGAAATTTGGGATTTTTATAGAGCGCTTTCTTTTCTTCCCATTTTTGTAAAACATCCCAATTTTTAGGGTCAAAATTAAGCTTTTGCAACTCAAAAGCCTCCCTCAATCCTTTTATCAATCTATCCTTGTCATCAATACTTGAATGATGTAATGTGTCAATTGATGAATGTAATCCCTGTAACTTTTCTGCCACTAAAACCTGCTCATTCACCCATTTATCGTAGGAGCGGTTGCTTTCTGATATTTCAGATAGGTATCTTGTACGTTCTGGAGGAATAACAAATATCTTCTCAGACATTTCTTTAGTAATTTGAAATGTAGATTTGAGTTTTACTCCAGTTCGCTCGACAATTTTATCCATGATTACCTTGTAAAGGGAATTCATTCCTGGATCATTAAATTGAGAAGCTATTGTTCCATAAACAGGCATGGAATCTACATCTGCTTCCCATAAATTATGATTTCTTTGGTATTGTTTACGAACATCTCTTAGCGCATCAAGCGCTCCTCTTTTATCAAATTTATTTAGAGCGATCACATCTGCAAAATCGAGCATATCTATCTTTTCGAGCTGAGTAGCCGCCCCATATTCCGGCGTCATTACATAAAGTGACACATCTGAATGATCTAAAATTTCTGTATCTGATTGACCTATACCAGACGTTTCGAGGATAATCAAATCGTACTCAGCCGCTTTCAATACATTGATTGCTTCCGCTACATGCCGAGATAGAGCGAGATTCGATTGACGAGTGGCCAATGAACGCATATAAACACGTTCATTTTTAATTGAATTCATTCGAATTCTATCTCCAAGCAAAGCCCCACCTGTTTTTCTTTTCGAAGGGTCTACTGAAACAACAGCAATTCGCTTATCTTCAAAATCAATCAAGAACCGTCGGACAAGCTCATCCACTAAAGAAGATTTTCCAGATCCACCTGTTCCTGTAATACCCAAAACCGGCACAAAAACAGCCTTTGCCATTTCTTCCACTTTCTCTAAAATTGACAAAGATGCTTCAGGATAATTTTCTGCTGCACTAATTACTCTGGCTATTGAAGGAGCATTTTTCTCTTTCAAATGATTCACTTCAGATCTCAAATTAATACCTACTGGAAAATCACATTTCTGGATTAAATCATTTATCATCCCTTGTAAACCCATAGAACGCCCATCATCAGGATGATAAACACGAGTGATTCCATAAGCTTGCAGCTCTTCAATTTCTGAGGGGAGAATAGTGCCCCCACCTCCACCGAAAATCTTTATATGCGGGGCTCCTTTTTCTTTTAAAAGGTCAAACATGTACTTGAAATATTCCATGTGCCCTCCTTGATAAGAAGTCATAGCGATGGCCTGGGCATCTTCCTGAATCGCACAATTCACCACCTCCTCTACAGCTCTATCATGGCCAAGATGAATTACCTCACATCCTGTTGACTGAATAATCCTTCTCATTATATTAATGGCGGCATCGTGACCATCAAAAAGGGATGCTGCTGTGACGATTCTAACTTTATTAACCGGTTTGTAAGGCTCCACTTTTTCCATAATTCTCAAAGTCCTTTTTTTAAAGAAATATAAAAATATGAAAAATGCCCTAAACAGCGATAAAATAAAGAATGACTCTCTTATTAGAACATTTTAATTTATTCATTCATAAAAATGATGAATAATTGTTTTCCAGATCATTAGCCAAAAATCAAACTTAATTACTGAGAATTTGATTAAAAAAAAATAGGACAATTTAAGAATGAAACAAGCAATTTGAAATCTAGCAGTATATAATTGAAATACGCAGTCGAAATCACATAAAGGTCTCAGTAGAAATACGGACTCTGCACTAACTAAAAAACCCTAATTTTCAATTAGTTTGGAAACTTACTCATTCATATTGATTGGTTATGACGGAAATTCGTACCAAGAAAAAATAAGAAAATGGAAACGATAATTAGAAATGCAACATCAACAAGTCCTTACCTAGAAATGAACAGTATGAATGGTGAGATCATAATTAAAGGAAGAGCAATAGATTATAATCCAAATGACTTTTGGTCTACTATCAACAACTGGACAATTGAGTATTTTGAAAACCCTAAACAATTAACGACTATCAATCTTAACTTTGAATACATCAATACACAAAGTACGAAGAAACTCTTCTTTTTGCTTAAACTTATCGAATCAAATAATTCTAATAACACGAATATTAAAATCAACTGGATCTGTAAACAGGATGATGTCGACATGATTGATATGGGTGAAGACATTAATGCCCTATTGCTAAACGATATGATTATTTTGAATTCCTAGCAAATCATCGAAAATACATTTAAGTGTTAGACCTGAATAAATTTACCGGAAGTTAAGAGAAATTTCATCTTCCCTATCTTAATAGTTTTCCCCTCTCCGATTTTGGCAATTTCAAAAAGATCCTGCTCCATCGTATGAATAGATCCTCCAGTTGCCCGAGCCAAATCTAAGTAGAGCACATTGAGGCGATCCGTCAAGCCACAAATAATAATTTTGACTGGAATCTTTTGTTTCTTGAGGAATTCTAGCAATTGCATGTCACACGGATTTTCCCAATTATCAGCTATCAATACTATATTTTCTTTGTTTTCGGGGTATTTTTTAATGGCGTAACAAATTGCTTCGAGATCATTTTCCATATGCCCCCCATTATTCATCGCTTTGAATGCCAACTTAATCACTTTATCCGAATTTTCGGTTTCCAATGTCCACATACCAGACGAATCTAAACTTTTAGTCTGATCATTGCTCTTTTCATCATCATCGTTAAAGAAAACAACCTGCTTGAATGTTTTTAATTTTTGATTTGCTTTAATCCAAAGTAATAATTGGCTCGTATAAGGGGACATGCTTCCTGTAACATCGCATACAACGAGCATATCTTTCCACGTGCTGTTTCTAGTAAAGACTCTCAGTAAGGTTGAATCTTCCGGTTTAGATCGACCCTCGACCACATCCATTATCTGCTTATTTTCCTCCGCATAAGAAGGCATAGGTCTGTAATAGATAACGAAGCCATGAAAGAAATTCGACATGGCATTTGTATTTTTAACTCCAGTCTGCTTTACCAATTGCCATTTAACAACTTGACTATTGAAGGCAGCAGGTAGAAATTGAAGTAATTCAATAATGCGCAGACGATTTAATTCAGTAAAATCAGCATTCTGGGGGTAATCCGAATAAACAAGATCTACACCGACTATCGTTTGTTGGGTTAATTTTTTTAATTCATCCAAATTCAATATTTCATGATCGCCAGGATTCATTTTCAATTTCAAATAGGAAAAACCTTGCGCATCAATTTTAAACTTGTCAACTTTTATAGTGTCTTTAAAGCGGATGTATTCGCGAATGTTCATCTGCGCTGAGGCATTCATTCCGATCAGGAATATAATTACCGTAAATATATATGCTGCTCTCATACCACAAGAACTATGGCATTTCGAAAAAGTAACAGATATTAGAATCTCAAAATAAGTTTAAGATTGAATCTTCTTTGTGTGAGATAATTAGGTATTGAATAATATTTTCCTTCCACGTCTTGCACCCATTGCTTTGATAGCACATTGTTAATTCCTAGTAAATTGAATACCTCAAAAGATAAAATTGCGTCTGTAAAATTCTTATTCCAAAAGTTTTTTACATCCCGCTTTTTATACATAAAATCATATGACATCCCGATGTCAACCCTGAAGTAAGATTTCATTCGTAAAGTATCTTTGAATCGCGATTTATCTGGCGGACCATAGGGTAATCGAGAACCAAATTGCAATCCCATCTGAACGCTAAAACTTTCATAACCAGGCATCTGATCTTGAATTAGTGCGCCAAAATTAAGTAATTGATCGGTAGGTCTTGGAATATAACCAGGATAGA
>CAMATR010000015.1 GCA_945861175.1 Chitinophaga pinensis
TCTGTTTTAATCGAATCTCCTCGAAGAGCTAAAACATTATCAATTCCCAAAAATTGTAGATCAATCAAAGCGTTTTCGGTTTCTTCCTTGCTAAAACCTCCACAAATCAAATGTGGAACAGCATCAACCTGATATTTATTCATGATTGCAGCACAAATTCCTACGGTACCCGGTCGCTTTCTTATTGCTATTTTTTCAAGTAGGCCATTGTCTCGTTCTTTATAAATAAACTCTTCGCGGTGATAAGTTACATTGATAAATTTCGGCTTGAATTCCATCATTGGGTCTATTCCGTCAAAAATAGATTGAATACTCTTACCTTTTAGTGGGGGCAATATTTCAAATGAAAAAAGTGTACCGTTAGAATTATTTAAGTGTTCTGTTACCTTCATTTTCTTAATTAAGAAGTTGCAAAGATAAGGAGATGCAGAAGTTAGAGGCTTCTTAATTGCTTTTTTTATTACTCTTAAAGAACATCTCGGCTATAAAAAGATCTGTTGGAGAGGTGATTTTTAGGTTTTCTTCGTTTCCGTCAACTAAGTGAACCGCAAAACCAGCTTCCTCGACAAGGGAGGCATCATCTGTAATACGAGTGTGAAAAGGTTGCTCATAAGCTTTTTTAATCACGCTCGAACGGAAACATTGTGGCGTTTGAACCAAACAATAATCAGCTCGATTAACTGATACCGAACCATCGTTTAGAATTTGTCTTAAGGACTCCTTAAGTTGAAAGACAGGCACAACTGCATCAAATGAATTCAAGGCGGAAAAACATCTTTCAATAGTAGCATTGCTAACCAAAGGGCGAACAGCATCATGAACCGCTATTACATCCCCCGTGCAAATCGTCAAGGCATTTTTAATTGAGTGGTATCGCTCAACACCACCATCAATAATTAGATGAGGAATAGAAAAATGATGGAAAGCGATGCTTTCCTGCCAAAAATTTCTCCATTCATTAGGCAATGTTATAATAAACTGTGCTGATGAGTCGTAAGCATAAAATTTTTCAAGAGTATGCATTAAAATTGGTTTATTGGCAATTTCTAAAAATTGTTTTGGTAAATGACTGCCCATCCTTTTTCCAATTCCCCCGGCCGTAACGATGAATGATTTGCTCACACATCAAAAATAAGTGATAATTTTTCTAAAATGATTTTTAAGTCAACAAAAAAAGGATTGCTTTTCAGCAACCCTTTTTTTTATCTTGACCAAATCACTTTAATTTATTTGGATCTTTAGCAGCTTTATCAGATAATTTTCTTTGCGTATTTAGCCAAAAGAACAAGCCAAAAAATCCCAATAATAAAAGGGCAGTATTGAACTTATTTCCAATCCAATCGAAAAAAACGAATATCCAGGCAAAAAAATCACTGATTCCGTAAAAAAAGTCTGAAGAACTCATGTTTTTAGTTTTTAACAATACAAAGAAAGTGATTTTTGAGAATAACTTTACTTTTTTTAAAAATTATGTTTGATGAACTTAATATTCTTGAGAAAGATTTGAGGTTATTTGATTCCTATAAAATTTTCGCTACTGCTTGCGTTAGCTCAATAAATTGCTCAACGGATAAAACTTCAGGCCTAAGCGTGAGGAAAGGATGCTCAAATTCTTTTCCGTTAATTAATTGTTTGATGGAGTTACGAATTGTTTTTCGACGCTGATTAAAACTCATTTTCACAATTCGAATAAACAGTTTTTCATCACACGGAAAAACTTCGCGTTGATTTCTTGTGCAGCGAATCACACCAGATTTAACTTTTGGAGGCGGACTAAAAACATGTTCATCTACAGTGAAACAATATTCTATGTCATAAAACGCCTGCAAAAGAACGCTCATAATTCCATATGTTTTTGAACCTGGTTTTTCAGCCACGCGCTCTGCTACTTCTTTCTGAAACATACCCATAATCTCTGGGATTTGATCGCGATAATCCAGACACTTGAATAATATCTGAGTTGAAATATTGTAAGGAAAATTACCTACAACTGAGAAAGGCTCGTCGCCCATATGTTTTTTCAAATCCGCACGTAAAAAATCGGCCGAATGGATTTTATTCTCTAAAATAGGGAAATGTATTCTCAAGTATTGAATAGATTCCGCATCAATTTCCATTGCGTGAAGCTCGAGATCTCCTCTTTTTATAAGATACTCTGTAAGGGCGCCCATACCAGGGCCGATCTCTAGCACTTTGTTACAAGCCTGATGATTCCTGAATTGATTAGCTATTTTCTCGCAGATATTTTTATCTGTTAAAAAATGTTGCCCTAGGTGTTTTTTTGCCTTTACCTTCATACTTTAAATTCTTCAATAACTGAAAGCAAGGTCCTGAAAGCAGCAAATCTTCCAGCATAGCGGTCTGAGTGGTCTTTTTGAAGTGATGGCGCGTGTTTATCTCTGTAATGATCCAACTTCTCTTGACTTAAGCATAAGTACATTATTGAATAAGTTAGTCCGCCTTCCTCTTCGGAATTGATTCTAGAAATTCGACTTTCCAAAAAACAGCCTGTAGCCATAACATCAGGAATATGCGTGCTACGCATCCAATTCAGCCATTCATCACCAATTTCTGGATCAATACTTACGGTAACATTATATAAGATCATACTGCAAAGGTAGAACTATTCGAGTCAATAAGAAATCAACAGCTAATTGCCTTCACCTCTTACTATTTAAAAATTCCTATTTTTGCCAAAAAAAGTCTATGCTATTATCCATGACCGGGTTCGGAAAAGCAAGTGGAAGTTTTGAAGGAAAAAAAGTAACCGTGGAAGTTCGTTCCTTGAATAGTAAAACGCTAGATTTAAATCTACGCATTGCTTCAACATATCGTGAACTTGAGCCACAAATACGAAACATCATCAGTGCAGAGTTGGATAGAGGTAAAATTGATGTGAATATCAACATTGATAGCAGCGGCGACACTAAAAACTTTTCCATAAATAAGGATTTAGCAAAAGCATATTATCAAGATTTGAAAGCTGTTAACTCATTAATAGATGGAACAACCGAAGATTACCTAGCACTGCTTCTTCGCATGCCGGAAATTTACAATAATGAGCGCGAAGAAATAGGAGATGAAGAGAAGCAGTGGATACTTCGCCTTAGTATTGATGCTTGTAATTCATTGAATGAATTCCGACGACAGGAGGGGCTTGCGTTAGAAAATGAATTTAATCAGCGCATTGGAGAAATCAAATCCTTGCTAGAAAAAGTGCCAAAATATGAGCAAGAGCGGATTGACATTGTCCGTGCTCGAATAAAAAAAGGTCTTGAAGATCTTCAAAATATTCAAATAGACAATAATCGGTTGGAGCAAGAACTAATTTTTTACATCGAAAAGCTGGATATTTCAGAGGAGAAAATGCGATTACGCAATCACCTAGATTATTACCTAGAAACAATGATTTTACCTAAATCAGGGAAAAAATTAGGTTTCATTTCGCAGGAAATAGGTAGAGAAATAAACACCCTTGGTAGCAAAAGCAATCAAGCAGATATGCAAAAATTGGTTGTTGATATGAAAGATAGCCTAGAAAAAATAAAAGAACAGATTCTGAACACCTTGTAATTTATCTAATCAATGAGTGCAAACGGCAAATGTATTATCTTTTCAGCGCCTTCGGGAGCGGGAAAAACGACAATTGTTCATGCCTTACTTAATGCGCGTATTGGGCTAGAGTTTTCTATTTCTGCCTGCAGTAGAGATTCTCGTCCAAATGAAATTAATGGAAAGGATTACCATTTTTTAGGAATTCAAGGTTTTAAAGAGCGGATTGATGCCGGTGCTTTTGTAGAGTGGGAAGAGGTCTATACAAACAATTATTACGGAACCTTAAAATCAGAAGTAGAACGTATCTGGAAGAATGACAAGGCTGTGATTTTTGATGTAGACGTAGTTGGGGGTCTAAATCTCAAAAAGATTTTTGGTGAAGACGCGTTAGCAATTTTTGTTCAGCCGCCTAGTTATGAAGAACTTGAAAAGCGTCTTCGTTATAGAAGCACAGAATCTGAGGATAAAATCCGACAAAGGATGGCCAAGGCCAATACAGAGTTAAGCAGGGCATCAGAATTCGATCATGTTTTAATCAATGCCGATCTAGATATGGCAATTGAAAATGCTAAAAAATTGGTTACTCATTTTATACAAGCATGAAAATTGGACTTTATTTTGGCACTTACAATCCTATTCATGTGGGTCATCTTGTAATTGCAAATTACATGGCAGATTACACCGATCTAAATCAAGTTTGGTTAGTGGTTTCCCCGCAAAATCCACTTAAAGAAAAACTGAGTTTATTAGCTGATTATCACCGTTTGGCATTAGTAAAAGCCGCAATTGAGGACAACTCAAAGCTCCGAGCAAGTGATATCGAATTCAAACTTCCGAAACCAAGTTATACAGCCACGACACTTGCCTATCTAAAGGAGAAGCACCCTGAGCACGAATTTGCTCTAATTATGGGGGAGGATAATCTTCGAACACTGCATAAATGGCAAAATCATGAGGCCATACTAAGAAACCATAAAATTTATGTTTATCCTCGTGTTCTTACCACACAAGAAGAAGCAGAGGTTTCACAAATCAATTCACAAATAGGAAATGATTTTGCGGGAAACCCCAATGTTGTGTTATGCGATGACGCGCCCGTAATGAAGGTCTCAGCAAGTTTTATCAGGCAAGGAATTAAAGATGGTAAAGACGTAAGATATTTACTTACGGAACCAATACATAAATATATTGACGAAATGAATTTTTACCGCTAATCCTTCATAAAAGGGTGGTAAAAAGTATTTTCAATGATTAGTTCTTTCACGAACACCTTGCCAGAAACCTTTTTAGGGTTCCAAATATACAATTTGGTGTCGCCCTCTTTTCGAAATAGATAAGTGTTCTTAATTTCTATGTCCATTTTCAAAAGTGTGCTGCTGTAATCCTCGAGTTGTTTATAATCATATGTAAGTTCTAATCCTTCTATGGTTGTATTTAATGATACAGTAACCTTAGTGTCTTCTTTAAATCTTGGAAATAAATCATCAATATTGGTGAATTCGTTTGATGGCCCAATGAAAAAGTTTTTATTAACTTCCAACGTGTCTATTTTCGCCTTGATTTCATGTTGTTTTTTGAATGGAACATATTGATAAACAAAGACCCCCTCCGTTTCATTATAGAAATCAACCTTTTGTTCAGCACTTAGAAACTCCGTAATTTTTACAATATTATTATTTTGATTGATTTCGCTCAATGGTAGGAACATTTCCACGGGGCCAAAGTGACTATCCCTTATTATTAGATCTCCTGGTTGAATCAAGGATCCAAGATCTTTATCAAAATTAGCAGCCATATAGGTTACAAACGTTTTTTCATTCGGATCAAAATTATTTGCCCCATAAGCAAAACTTAGCAACGGAAAATGATAGAAAACCTTCTTTCCCTTCAAGTCGATTGTGTGTAAATATTTCGCCGTTTTTAATACTTGTCGGTCAAGTGGATCGGTTTTCTTAGGAAAATACTTGGTTGTTGCCAATGCCACAAATAATCCGAAAGAGGATAAAAGTACTATGCCTTTTGCAGCTTTCGTTTGCATCCATTTTAACCTGTCGATATAATAAAGATTAATAAGTATGAATGCAGGCATCCCTTGTGTGGCGATCCTCGTTAAACCAAGTGATCCGTTTTGACCGGTTGCCCAAAAATAACTGTGGGCTATAATTATCCCAAAAAATATTCCTGCCGAAAAGAAAAGCCAATCCATTTGCAGTTTCTTCCATTTTTTTTGAAAGAGAAAATACATCATAGCGGGAGCCCCAAGCATCAATAGATACAACCCGGGATTTCCGAGGTAATTTTTATACGAGGTTAAATAATGGTGCCAATTACCTTTGCCATATATGGCATTGGACATATCATATGGGTTCTGGTTAAAATACCAAAATGGATCCTTCAACATGAACCATCCAAAGATTGCGTACAATATAAAACCTGTCAATAAAACAGGAAGAAATTTAAATTGGCGGAAGAAAAACAATAACATTGCAGCCAAAACAACAAGCAATTGGCCTTCGCTGCGCATAAATGGGGCAAACGAAACTAAAGCTGCAAACCAAAACCATTTACGCTCCAATAAAAAATACACTGCGGCTACTATTGTCAAATTGAATAATGGTTCAGTAAGACCCCCAAGAATCGTTGCGGCTACATCGTAGGTTTTTAAAACAATTAGAGGAAACAATATCTGTAACCAAATGGTCACATTTTTTCTATCAAGAATAATAAATCCCAAAACAACGGTAGAAGCAAAAACGAGTATGTTAAATACGACAATACCATTGAATCCGAATTGCGCAAAGGTTGAAGACAAAAGTATAAAAACAGGCTTTCCCCAATGGTGTAAAAAAAGAGTTGAGTCTTTCCAGGAAGCTGCAGAAATGAAATAATGCATAACTCCGTCGCCAACGTCAACGGGAACTTCATTATGGAGCATCATAAAGATTAACCACCCTAATGAAAAGAGAAGCGAAATAGACCATAAAATTGGCCTATATAACTTTGTAAAGAACATTCTTTGGATTAAAGTTGCATTTCAGGAACAACTTCAGGAACAACCAAATCTCCTTGTGTTTTTGATACAATTTCCTCGACACTCACCCCGGGAGCTCTCTCAATAAGGTGAAACTTATTGTCTTTAATTTCTAAAACTGCCAACTCTGTAACAACTCGTTTAACGCAACCAGCGCCAGTCAACGGGAGTGTGCATTCTTTCAGTATTTTTGATTCGTTTTCCCTATTTGTATGCATCATAGCAACAATAATATTCTCTGCAGACGCTACAAGATCCATTGCCCCACCCATTCCTTTAACCATTTTTCCGGGAATTTTCCAATTTGCAATATCTCCAGATTGAGAAACCTCCATTGCGCCTAAAACTGTTAGTTGAACATGTTGTCCACGAATCATAGCAAAAGACATTGATGAATCAAAAAATGCAGCGCCCTTTTGGACTGTAATTGTTTGTTTACCAGCATTAATTAGATCAGCGTCTTCCTCTCCTTCGAAAGGAAAGGGGCCCATTCCTAGTACCCCATTTTCAGATTGAAATTCCACTTCTATTCCCTCAGGTATAAAGTTCGCTACGAGTGTTGGTATTCCTATACCAAGGTTCACATACCAACCATCACGCAACTCCTGCGCGATTCGTTTTGCAATTCCGTTTTTATCTAAGGCCATTGTTTTCTTTTAAAAAATGTTCAAATACTTCCACCGCTAAAGCCTACTAAATTGGACTTTCAGTTATTTTTTCGCACTGTTCGCTGTTCGATGCGTTTCTCGAATTTTTCTCCCTTAAAAATTCGTTGAACAAAAATACCCGGCGTGTGAATAAAATTAGGGTCAAGCTCTCCAGCTGGCACTAATTCCTCAACTTCAGCAATGGTTATTTTCCCCGCCATCGCCATCATCGGATTGAAATTACGTGCCGTTGCTTTGAATACTAAATTTCCTTCCGTATCCCCTTTCCAAGCTTTGACAATAGCAAAATCAGCCGTTAGTGCCGACTCAAGAATATGGGGTTTTCCATTGAAAATTCGAACTTCTTTCCCTTCTGCTACTTCTGTTCCATAGCCCGCTGGCGTGAAGAATGCCGGAAT
Source organism: Chitinophaga pinensis (assembly GCA_945861175.1). GTDB lineage: Bacteria > Bacteroidota > Bacteroidia > Flavobacteriales_D > Crocinitomicaceae > M0103. The sequence continues at coordinate 7,653 of CAMATR010000015.1, forward strand.
CCCAGCTCCTCCCGCCCTACAACGCTCGGCCAAACTTCCTTGCGGAATCAAATCAACAATCAATTCGCCGGACAACATTTGTCTTTCAAACTCAGCATTTTCTCCAACATAAGAACTAATCATTTTTTTGATTTGCTTCTGCTGCAATAATAGGCCTAAACCAAAATCATCGACACCAGCATTATTGGAGATACACGTCAAATCTTTGACGCCCAATTTAACTAATTGCTGAATTGAATTCTCAGGTATTCCGCACAAACCAAACCCGCCTAGCATAAGTGTCATGCCGCTTTCTATGCCCGTCAAGGCATCCTCAACATTTTTTACTACTTTATTCATTATTCTATTCCAAATGGGTTTTCTTCTTCTTCTGGCACTGCAATATAATCTCCTCCTGAGCAGTTGAACTTAGTGCCGTCATAGGTCTCTGGTCTTATAAAATCTGTTGTAGAGAGCGCTACCACTGGATCCTCGTATACCTGCTGCATATAATATCCATAGATTGGCAAAGCCATCCGTGCGCCCTGTCCCCAAGTCATGGAACGAAATCTTACCCCTCTATCTTCTGCGCCTACCCAAACTCCTGTTGCAAGCTCTGGAGTGAGTCCCACGAACCAACCATCTGAATTACTCTGGGTTGTGCCTGTTTTACCTGCTGTTGGTGCCAAAACATTACCCCAGGTTTGCCCGCCTCTCAAACTTCCGGCTGTACCTTGCGTTACAACTCGTTTCATCATCTGAAGCGTTTCGTAGGCTACATTTTCATTCAACACTTCTTTCGAATACGATTTAGCATTGTAAATTACATTACCATTTCTATCTTCAACTCTTAAAATTGTCGTTGGGCGATTATAGATTCCATTATTGACAAAAATGCATTGTGCACCTACTAACTCATAAAGAGAAAGGTCCATAATTCCGAGGCAAAGTGATGGCACCTCTTGATCTGGAGTCAGATTAATATCCATCATTTTAAGCAATTTCGAGATGGTCTTTGGTCCTGCATATCCTCCCATTCTTGCCATTACGGCAACAGTTATGTTGTTCATTGATTGTGCAAGTCCTGTTGATGCAGAAACCACACCGGCATCTGACCCGCCTGCATTTTTTGGACACCAGCGTCCATCAACATTTCCATCTGCATCCTGCAAATCAACACAATATGCTGTATTTGCAAATTCAGTACATGGCTTCACAACACCCATATCCATTGCGGTTGCATAAACAAATGGTTTAATTGTGGAACCTACTTGTCGTTTTCCTTGTCGAACATGGTCAAATGCAAAATGTCTGAAATTAGCACCCCCAACCCACGCCTTCACAAAGCCAGTTTGTGGTTCAATTGAAATCAATCCTGCGTGCAAAAAAGACTTGTAATAACGAATAGAATCATTCGGTGTGATAGTGGTATCAACCTCGCCATCCCAAGAAAAGACTTTCATTGGAGTCGGAGAATTAAAGTTGGTAGCAATTTCTGACTCAGTCATCCCCGTCGCACTGAGTGATGCATATCGTGGGGAGTTAACTCGTGCCGATCGCATAATCGACTCCGCTTCATCTTCAGAAAGATCATTGGAAAACGGAAAGTTTCTGACACGGCTATTATTGTCATCAAATGCTGACTGAAGGTTTTCCTTTAAGTGTCTTTCTACTGCTTTCTCAGCGTGTTTCTGCAGATTGGCATCAATTGTTGTGTAAATTTTTAATCCATCACGATAAATATCGTAAGGCGTGCCATCTTGACGGTGATATTTCCAGTTTCCATCTGAGTTCTTTTCTAACAGTATTCCTGAAAGTTCTTTTCTAACAGCTTCGCGGAAATATGGCGCCATACCTTGTTTGTGATCAACTTCCTGATAATTTACTATTAAAGGTTTTACCTTTAAATTGTTATATTCTTCATCCGTTATTTTATTGCGCAAAGCCTCATTTCCTGAATTTGAATTTTTCAACCATTGAAACAAAACTTGATTACGCCTTTCCACTGCCCTCAATGAATCAGATGCTCTTTTAGCACGAATTTCTTCCAATGAAACTTGATCGGGATTCACTCCTTTCTGGTTTGCCAACTTTATCCGATAATTTTTTATTTTATGTGTATATGGATTAAATAAGCCAGGGTTTTTGCACATTCCAACAAGCATTGCTGCTTCGTCTTTGCTAAGATCTATTGGTTTCTTTTTAAAATATACTTTTGCTGCATTTTCAATTCCTACGGCGTTGTACAAGAAATCGAATTGATTCAGGTACATTGTAATAATTTCTTCTTTTGAAAATCTTTGCTCCAAGCGAGTCGCAATAATATTTTCTCTTGCTTTTTCATTAATTCTTCTAAAAATTCTTCCGATACGGCCTCCCGAACTTGACCCAACTGACTCACCCATTGCACGAGCCAATTCTTCTCGCTCTCGCTGCTGCAGTGTGAATAAAAGTTTAGCCAACTGCTGGGTTATTGTAGAGGCACCACCGGCGCCGCCTACATTCACGACAGCCCGACCTATAGCTTTAAAATCAACCCCTGAATGAACGATAAAACGTTCGTCCTCAGTAGAGATTAAAGCGTCAGTCACATAGGGAGAGATTTCCTTGTATTCAACACTAGTGCGATTCACCTTCCAATATCTTCCTAGTTCTGTTTCACCATCCGCAGCAAAAACGACAGAAGCCAATAGTTCTGGCGGGTTATCAAGCATTTCAACAGGCGGAAGATCATCTTCTGATTGAAAGAGCAAAAGACAAGTTACTAACAAGAACGGAAACATTGCCAAAGACCAAAAAATATAGGTGTACTTTTTCTTTTTGTCTTCAGGCAATGTCATATTTACTTGGCGAAAATCCTTCATGCTGAACTAATTTAATGTAAAAATAAGAATTCTTTCATTTTCTTTACCGATAGCTTATTGCAGCGCATCTCTACGCTGACTATCTAATTTCAATAAAATAAACATCATAACTGAGAAAGCCATCATGGATGACCCCCCATAACTAAAAAAAGGTAAAGGAATCCCTATTACTGGGGCAAATCCGATATTCATTCCAATGTTTATTGCAAAATGATAAAAAAGAATCATAGCCACCATATAAGCATATACTCTATTAAACGCTGAACGCTGTCTCTCTGCAATCATTACAATTCTTAAAAGCATGAACATATATAAGCACACCAAAATGAATGTCCCAAAGAATCCCCATTCTTCGGCAAAAGGACAAAAAATAAAATCTGTTTCACTTTCAGGAACATGATTGCTTTCAACGCTTGCAACTGAAGCGTTGTTGTAGCCTTTTCCGAACATTCCTCCCGAACCAACAGCCGCCATTGCTCTGTTTCGATTATAATCCTCTCCATCTGGATCTTCTTTTAATCCAAGAAAAAGTTCAATTCTATCCTTCTGGTGCTCAGCCAATCCTTGAAAACCAAAATTAACAACTGAAGATAGAGAAATTGCCAAAAAATACCCAATCAAAACAATCAACGATGCCCTATTTCTATCTCGTTTAAACGCAATAAATCTAAAAACAAATGACAAAAATAAAGCAAATATGGTCAGAGATAAAGCGACACTCCAATATCCCGTAAGTATTATTCCAGGTAAAAAATCAAAAGAAATCTTTTCGTTGCTCATTAGCAAGGTTACTAAGCTCAAGAAAACCACAACAAAAAGAATTGGTATAAAGTGACTTCCTACCCAAGTTTGCTTAAATTTTACTCCTGGAATGGTATTAACCAACTTAAGAATAAGAGGATCGTAAGTAATTCCCTCGCGGTACATTACAAACAGAAAAGATGTGAAAACAACAAAAGTACCAGCATCTGGTTGAAGTAAAATCAGCACCATAGGAAACAAAATGATAATATTAGCAATCAACACAGTTTGAATTGTTTGTTGCTTTACATTCACCTTACTAATGAATCGGGCAAGTAATAAGCCTGTTCCTATTTTTGAGAATTCAGCAGGCTGAATCCCCATGCTACCAATACCAAGCCATGCGCGGGCCCCATTTACTGGGGGCATAAAGAGCACTATCACCAACAGTGTGAGCGTAAAGAAATAAATTGGTAAACAAAATTTCCTGTAAATATCTGAATCGATAAGGAACACCAATAGTCCAAGAAAAAGAGACACAAAGAGCCAAATCATTTGCTTTCCATATTTTTGGGAAAAGTCGAACAAAAACGGATGGTCTTCATTGTAAGCAGTTGAATAGACAGTAGAAACCCCCATGATCAAAAGAACCATGTAGACAGAGAACAATACCCAGTCGAAATTTGCTACTAAAGATTCTCCTTTTCTCATTCTCTGTATGTAAACTGGGCCTCCAAAATGGTTTTTTCCCTATCCTTCTCGGTAATCTTTCTAGTTAGGTATTTTTCAATCATTAAGCCAGCGGTTGGGGCTGCCCATAGACCTCCGCCACCTTTTGCATTCTCAAGAAAAACTGCAATCGCAATTTTAGGCTTATACATTGGGGCAAATGCGACAAATACAGAATGGTCGTCTCCATGAGGGTTTTGAACTGTTCCAGTTTTTCCGCAAACAATAATATCTTTTAATTTAGCTCTTTTACCTGTGCCGCCTGATACATGCACAACCCTTCGCATACCCTCTACTACGACATTGTAATGTTTCCTATCGACCATTGTATAATTGCGTCTTTTATATTCTTTTGCAGGGCCTGAATTACCTATAGCTTTGACAAAATGTGGTGTAATATACCACCCGCGATTAGCTATTATTGCAGCAACATTTGCCATGTGAAGAGGGGTTAACATGACCTCGCCCTGTCCAATGGAAATAGATCTGATTGTTGAGAAAGCCCAACGATGATGACCATACCACTTATCGTAATAGGCCGGATCTGGAATCAGTCCTGAACGCAAACCTGTTATATCTGTATTGAGTTTTTTACCCAATCCAAAGCTATGCATATATTTGACCCAAAGACTTAGTCCAACTTCAGCATCTTCAAATACACTTTTCTTTTTGTCTTGTTGAATTATCCGTCGTGTTACCGCATAGTAATATGGATTGCATGAATGTTTAATGGCATCCGCTAAATTTCCTGCACTTTCATGGTCATGGCAACCTACAACTGATTTGTTACATGGAAAACCAGACTCAGGTGTTATAACTCCTTCTTGCAAACCAATCAAAGCATTCAATAATTTGAATGTTGACCCAGGGGGATATTCTGCGGAAAGCGGTCTTGGATAGAGGGGTTTGCTTGGGTCCAAGAGTAATTGAGAATAATTATTTGATATATTCCTTTTACCAATTAAAAGATTTGGATCATAAGAAGGAGCAGAAACAAGTGCTAAAACTTCTCCTGTAGAAGGCTCTATAGCAACTATACATCCTCGTTTCCCTTTTAAAAGCTTTTCTCCATAGGCCTGGAGAATTATATCGACACCAAGAGTTAATTTAGGGCCCTGTTTAGCTATTGTGTCAT
>CAMATR010000016.1 GCA_945861175.1 Chitinophaga pinensis
TGCTCTAGCTGCTAATAATGTTTTCCAATGAGAAATTCTTTTTTCTGGCCAGTTGGCTATGTATAAAATTAAATCGTAGGCAATATGACCATCTTGATTTATGCGATTTCGAATAATCTCAGGAAATCTCAGATCGTAGCAAATTTGAAGTTGAATGTTCCATCCCCTAAAAGTTATAATTGTTTCTTTTGTTCCATTTGTGTAAACCTTGTCCTCACCAGCCAGGCCGAATGATTTTCTTTTGTCATAATAACGGACATTTCCATTAGGTTCAACAAACACGCCCCTATTTCTATAAAGATTTTCTTCTTTGATTATTAAAGAAGTGTAAAGGGCACAGTTTTTTTCTTTTGAGATCTTTTTTAAAAAATCCAAGCCTAATGAATTTTCCATTGTTTCGTAATATTCGGGAGCATTCATGGAAAATGAAGTATGGAACATTTCAGGCAAAAGAATGATGTCAACTTCCTCAGAAATCAATGAAATTTGCTTTTCAAAGTGTTCTAAATTGGCAATTTTATCTTCCCACTTTTGGTCAGTTTGTAGAAGTGCTATTTTTAAATCTTGCATAATCTTTCTGTTGCATTTTTTAACGTTTCTTCATCCTTGGCAAAACAGAAACGGATTAATTTCTGGTCGCGGCCATCGTCATTGAAAACAGAAAGTGGGATAGCGGCTACACCAAATTCGGTAACTAATCGTTTACAAAAATCAATATCATTTTCATTTGAGATTGGCTGATAAGAAGCCACTTGAAAATAAGAACCTTCCGAAGGCAAAAGTTCAAATCTACTTGGTTTCATTAGCGTTCTAAAAATGTCTCTTTTACCCATATAAAAGGCCCCTAATTTCTTAATATCGACCAAAGGAAGGTATTCGGCTAATACATTTTGTGCTACGCTATTTACACAAAAAACGAGAAATTGATGCACCTTTTTAATTTCATTCATTAGTTTTTCGGGAGCAACTAAATAACCTATTTTCCATCCCGTTATATGAAAAGTTTTTCCAAAGGATGAAACGATAATGCTTCTTTCAAAAAGAGCAGGGCGTGTGTTAATTGATATATGTTTTTTTTCAAATGAAATGTATTCGTAGACCTCATCAGATAGCAACAAAAGCCGCGGATTAGAAAGGAGCAGATTTTCCAATTCGAGAATATCTTTTTCATCCAATACTTTACCTGTTGGATTGTGCGGATTATTAACGATTATCATTCTCGTTTTTTCGCTTATGCGATTTTTTATACGTTCCCAGTCAGGTGTAAAATCTGCTTGCAAAGGAATGCGAATGGGCATTGCACCAGTAAGCACAACCGGGGGTTCATAGCAATCGTAACTCGGATCTAAGATTATAACTTCCTCCCCTGCTTTCACGAGCGCTTGGATTACTGCAAAAATTGCTTGAGTAGCGCCTGCTGTAACGAGTAATTCTGTTCCAGGAGAAACAGAACGGCCATAGTTTGCCATGGTTAAGGAGCTTATTTCCGATAAAAGAGCAGGGTGCCCAGGCATTGGGGCATATTGGTGAACGCTATCATTTGCGCGACGAGCAAGTATTTCTGTCAATCTTTCATCAACTGGAAAATTTGGAAAACCCTGAGAAAGATTAATTGCTTGACAATCCATTGCCATTTTTGACATTACACTAAAAATGGTTGTCCCCACCTTTGGTAATTTGCTGCTTGAGTTATTCATTGTTACGAAAGTAATAAAGAATGCCTTTTGTGAAAGACGCATTTTTAAGGTGAAACAATAAAAAGCTAATTTTGTGAAATTATTCAACAACTTGTAGCATGACCAAATTCTTTTTTACGCTTTTGATTTTCTCATTGGTATTGTTTTCCTGCACCAGTAAAGATGATAAATTTTGTCGTTGCCTAGTGTTGGGTAAAAAGTTAAATGACCTATCAACCAAAGCTTTACAAAAAGGAGTTAATGAGAAAAAAGCTGCTGAAATCAAGAAATTAGCTTGCGAGCAGAAACAAGAATGTAAAGACTATACCGCTAAAAGTGGGGAAGAATTAAAGCAATTGCAAAGAGCGTGTGATAACTAGTTTTTAGTGCGCGAAAACGCAATCCAATGATTCACAAAATGCGCGAATCGCATATTGCAGATCTTCTGGCTTGTGCGCTGCTGAAACAAATCCAACCTCATATCCACTAGGACCAAGATAAACGCCTCGGTTAAGTAGTTCGCGATGAATAATTTTGAAGGATGTCATGTCAGGATTGATTTGCTCTGCTTGCTGTATTCTTTTCTTTCCATCGAATGACAGCCAAAAAATAGAACCGATTGTAACCAATTCAAAATTGTATTTTTTAGCTTCTGCATAAGCATTGATCTCATGAACAAAATGTGCGGTAGTTGCTTCTAGAATCTTGTAAAATTCTGGCTTGGCGCATTCAGACAATTGAGCGATACCCGCAGCCATTGCGACAGGATTACCCGAAAGTGTCCCGGCTTGATATACTGGTCCATCTGGCGATACACATGCCATAATTTCTTTCTTTGCACCATAGGCTCCAACAGGAAGACCACCACCAATTATTTTTCCGTAAGTGACGATGTCTGGAGTAATTCCATAATATTCAGCGGCCCCTGAAAATGCAACTCTGAAACCTGAAATTACTTCGTCGAAAAACAATAAAATTTCGTTTTCAGTGCAGATTTCGCGTAATGCTATTAAAAAACTTTTATCCTGTAATAGCAATCCATTGTTGGCAGGTATTGGCTCTATGATTGCACAAGCAATTTCACCCGCATAATCGACAATGCATTTTTTCAAAGCTTCAATATCATTCAAAGGCAAAACCAGCGTGTCTTTCGCTACGTTTTCAGTAACACCCGCACTTGAAGATTCTCCAAAAGTGACAAGTCCGCTGCCTGCTTTAACTAAAAGTGCATCGGAATGACCGTGGTAGCAACCTTCAAACTTGATAATTTTTGTTTTTCCTGTGTAACCTCGTGCAAGGCGTAAGGCTGACATCACTGCTTCGGTTCCAGAACTTGTAAACCGTAACTTATCTATATATGGATTTCTGGAGAGAATTAATTCAGCCAATTCATTTTCAAGTCGTGTTGGAGCTCCGAAACTTGCACCATTTTGCATGGTAGCGACAACTTTTTCATAAATTGAAGGATGATTGTGGCCCAAAATAAGCGGCCCCCAACTGCAACAGAAATCGATGAATTCATTATCGTCCTCATCCCAAATACGACAACCATCTCCTTTTTTAATAAAGAGGGGTGAACCTTCTACCGATTTAAATGCCCTTACTGGAGAATTTACTCCACCTGGAAAATATGTTTTTGATTTTGTAAAAAGTTCTTCTGATGTTTTCCTGCTGAGTGTTTTTTTCGTTTCCATGATAAATCATTGATTACTTAAGTGCAAAATTAAATTTAAATAATGGGGGAAATTATCTTTCTAACAACTTTAAAGTCGAAAGGTTGATTTACTTGTTTGTAGTTTTATAAAAATGAATAGATTTAGAGAGTGAATCAACAGTTGATATATACTGCAATCAAAGAAGCATGGGAAAATCGCCGGAAAGATATACGTGGGTCTTTTCAGTTGGCAAATGAGCAGCTTCCATTATTTAAGAAAAAAAATGATGAGAAGGGAATGGCGGAATGCCATAAAATCTTAAGTTATTGCTATTGGCGTTTTTCTGATTACTCAATGGCTATGGATCACGCCTTACGAGCACTGAGATTGTTTAAAATATTGAAAGATTTAAAGGGAGAAGCGGATTCACTGAATAATCTTGGAGCAGTGTATATGTTTCAAAAAGACAATGAAAAGCGTCTTGACTGTAACATGAAATGTTTAGTGATTCGTCAAAAGCTTGGAGATGCCGCTGACATTTCAGGATCTATGAATAATATCGGAGAAACGTTCTTGGACCTGAAAGATTATGTCTCTGCTAAAAAGTGGTTCATAGAATGTTTGGAGCTCGAAAATGCAGGGGAAGATTCTATTGCTTGGGCCCTGCATAATTTGGGCAAACTTTATTTCATCGAAGAAAATTATTCGAAATCGGAAACATTGTTTCTTGAAAGTTTAGAAATTTCAGAAAGGAGCTCCTACTTCGTGCTAACTACCGAAACGTTGCTTCAATTAGGGCAGTTTTACAAAGACAGAGGTGAAAGCCAAAAATCAATTAATTATGCAATTAGAGCCGCTGAGCTCGCCAAGAAGACTGGTTCTCGTGAAGATGAAAATGTTGCACAGCGCTTAATAGCCGAAATGAAAGAACACTTAGGCGATCATATAGCTGCCTTGGGGCATTACAAAGAATACCATCGATTATACATGGAAATTCATAATCAAACGAATATTCAGGCGATAAAAGATTTACAGTTTCAGCATCAACTTGAAAAAATTAGACAGAAGGCCGAGGAAGCAGAGTTAGAGAAAATCCGAACTATAGAGCTTCAAAAAGCATATGACAAAATCCACGATCAAAGTCGGTTATTGGAAGAACGCAACAATGAAATCATGGAAAGCATCCGATATGCTCAACGAATTCAGGAGGCAGTTTTGGTGGAGAAAAAACATGTTAGTATTCACTTGCCAGAGCATTTCATCTATTTTCAGCCGAAAGACATTGTCTCAGGAGATTTCTATTGGGCTCAGGAAAAAGAAGGGTTTCTGTATGTTGCAGCAGCTGACTGCACTGGCCACGGTGTTCCAGGCGGTTTTTTAACAATGCTTGGAATCGCATTTTTAAATGAGATTCTTTCTCAGAACGACCTTCTTACCCCCGCTCAGATTTTAGGCGAACTTCGAGATAAGTTTATTCAAGAACTTCGACTTCAGGATAGTTCAAATGATGGAATGGACATCTCTTTGGTAAGATTGGAATACCATCGAGAGAATGAAAGCAATGAGCTTTTATGGGCGGGCGCGAACAACCCACTATGGATTGTGAGTAATGAGGGTAAAAAATTTATAGAACTCAAAGCAGATAAACAACCAATAGGAAAAAGTGATGTCCAAAAACCATTTACAGACACTTCCCTTCAATTAAAAAAAGGAGATCTGATTTATCTTTTTTCTGACGGATTTCACGACCAATTTGGAGGCGAAAACGGTAAAAAATTAAAGAAATCTGGGTTTAAAGAATTGATATTATCGCTATCCAAACTTTCTATTAATGAACAAGCTAAATCGTTGGGTCAGCATTTTGAAAACTGGAAAGGGAGTGCTGATCAGGTAGATGATATTTGCGTAATAGGATTGTTAATTTAGACCATCTACTAAAAGACCTAATATAAAAAGGCTTTAGAATCCTTATCTTTGCACCTTGATTTTTGACAGACCAAACTTAAAAATAAGGAGTTAATATGATTCAATTTGAAAATAATATTGAATTTGCCCGCCAATTAGATGAGCAAGATGAGCTCAAAAACTTTCGAGACAAGTTTTATTTCCCAACATTTCATGAAAAAATCGTTCGATATTTCACAGGAAATTCATTAGGCCTTCAGCCGAAATCGGTCGCATCATATATTCAGCAAGAACTTGAGGACTGGCAAAAATATGGCGTAGAAGGGCACTTTATGGCAAAGCGACCATGGTTTGCTTACCATGAAAACTTAACTGAAAAAGTTGCTAAAATAGTCGGCGCAAAACCTATAGAGGTAGTTGTTACCCATTCTTTGACAACAAATCTTCACCTCTTAATGGTTTCTTTTTACAGGCCTCAAGGAAAAAGAACTAAAATATTGTGCGAAGCAAAGGCGTTTCCGAGCGATCAATATGCATTGGAATCACAGATCAAATTTTATGGATTGAATTTAGCCGATCACCTTGTTGAGGTGGGACCAAGAGCAGGAGAACAATTGATCCGTGAAGAAGACATCCTTTCCAAAATAGAAGAATTAGGGGATGAATTGGCGTTAGTCATGATTGGAGGTGTGAATTATTACACAGGACAATTATTTGATATGGCAACCATCACAAAAGCAGGTCATTCGGTTGGAGCTATTGTTGGTTTTGATCTAGCGCACGCCGCAGGTAATATCAATTTGCAATTACATGAGTGGGGATTAGACTTTGCAGCGTGGTGCAGTTATAAATACCTAAATTCTTCTCCTGGTGGGGTAAGTGGAATGTTTGTGCATGAAAGACATGCTAATAAGCCCGAATTGCCTCGTTTTGCTGGATGGTGGGGACATGATAAGTCGAGCCGATTTATGATGGAGCCTGGATTTAAACCCATGCAGGGAGCAGAAGGTTGGCAATTGAGTAATGCGCCCGTTTTGGGAATGGCAGCACACTTGGCTTCTGTTGAAATTTTTGACGAGGCAGGAATGGATCGTATAGGGAAAAAGAGAGATTTAATGACCGCTTTTCTTGAATTTGTAATTGATGAAATTTCGGAACGAAATAAAGATCGCGTGTCCTTTGAACTAATTACCCCTCGAGACAAAACAAAACGAGGTGCTCAATTGTCAATAATGGCGAAGGGGCAGGGAAAAGCATTGTTTGATGCTTTATCTTCAGAAGGAGTAGTGGCTGATTGGCGCGAACCAAATGTTATAAGAGTTGCGCCAGCGCCACTGTACAATTCTTTCGAAGACTGCTATTGGTTTGGGCAATTATTGGAGAAGGCAATACAATAATATTTTGCCAAAAGATTATTAAAAAGTTTGAGAAAATGGAAGAAAGAAAAAGTGTAATTATAGTTGGCGCAGGTTTAGCAGGCTCACTATGGGCGGTATATATGGCCAAAGCAGGGTATAGCGTTACTATATATGAGCGACGAACGGACATGCGTTTGGTGAAGCTGTCCGCAGGAAAGTCAATCAACTTAGCACTTTCAAATCGAGGGTGGAAAGCATTGGATGCTGTTGGTGTAGGAGATGAAATTAGAAAGATAGCGATACCAATGTATGGCAGAATGATGCATGATACCAAAGGAAACCTAACTTATCAAGCCTACGGTAAGGAAAATCAGGCAATCTATTCCGTTTCTAGAGGAGAAATCAATGCCAGGATGATGGATATTGCTGAAAACCATGGAATGGCAACCATTCATTTTAGTCATGAATGTAAGCGCGTGGATCTTCAAAACGGCATTGTTTATTTGACTAATACCATTACTGGAGAGTCAATTGAAGCCAAAGCCGACTTGATTTTTGCCGCGGACGGCGCTTTTTCTGCAGTACGTTATAATTCTATGCAGAAGCTTGACAGGTTTAATTTTAGCCAGAATTTTATTGCTGATGGCTACCGTGAAATTTTACTTCCAGCAAATCCTGATGGCACGCACAAATTAGAGAAAAATGCTTTACATATTTGGCCAAGAGGTCGTTTTATGTTGATTGGGCTTGCTAACGAGGATGGTTCATTCACCTGTACGTTATTTATGCCGCACGAGGGGGAGAGAAATTCATTTGATAAATTGAATAGTAAAGAGGCAGTAAACGCTTTCTTTGAAGAAATGTTTCCAGACTTGTATGCAATGTTGCCAAATATTGCAGATACTTGGTCGGGCCACCCACTGTCTTCATTATCGATTATAAGATGCTTTCCTTGGACAAGCGGCAAGGTTGCTTTGCTGGGCGATGCAGCGCATGCAACAGTTCCCTTTTTTGGTCAAGGAATGAATGCAAGTTTCGAAGATTGCACTGTTTTGTCTGAATTGATGAAAAAACACAATGGAGATTGGGAAGCAATTTTTGCCGAATACAATGTTGTAAGAAAACCAGATGGTGATGCTTTGCAGGATTTATCTGTAGACAATTATTATGAGATGCGAGATCATGTTGCAAATCCTGATTTTTTACTTAGAAAAAAAATAGAGGCTAAATTCAGCACAATTCATCCTGATAAATGGATTACACTTTATTCTCAAGTATCCTTTAGTGAAATTCGTTATAGCGATGCTTATAAGCACGGGCAATTGCAAAATCGGATTATGGATGCTGTTATGGATATGCCGGAAATAGAGGATAAATGGGACTCTCAGGAGGTAATGGATAAAATTCTTTCTCTTTGTAACTGATTCGCTTTTTTGTATTTTAGAAGAATGAGAAATATTCTGTTTGTAATATCGTTTCTTGCTGCATTTTTTTCTTTTGCTCAACGGGATCTAACACCGGGAGGCTCTCGCAGTTCTTATTTTGGAAAGGCAGATTATAAAGATTATCGCTTCTATGGAATGCAGTTTTCGTTTGGACCGTCATTTATGAAGACACGAATGACCAATCCACTAATTAGTGCGACTGATGCAACAGGCAGGCCAATTGATTATACAATTGATCCCTCAGGAAAAATTGGATTTTTTGCGGAAGTTGGGTTGGCACATTTCACGCAACGTAGGTCTAAACTAGCTCAAGCAATGAAAAAAGTATTTATTTCATACTTTGACTATGGAATTGGATTTAAGATGTTAAGTGGCCAAGAAGAAACTACAATTAATTATTATAACTTAAATAATAATCTAATCTCATCAGCATCAGGAAATGGTTCTTTCCAAAATGGTTACGTTTATGGCCGCTTCTCTATCCACAAGAATTTTTACATAGGCAAAAAATACTTTATAGATAATGGCTTAGGAATCAATTTCGATTACAGAGTGTTGGATGGAAACAAAAATTATGAAGGGACGAGCATAGGGCCGAAAACCTTTCAAAAACCGTTTGTAGCTCAAATCAACTATGATCTAGGTTTAGGCATCAAATTGAGTAGAAGAAGTTTTTTAATTCCTGGAGTCACCTTGCCTATTCTTAGCTTTTATGAATGGAGAGGAGGTTGCGCAGACTTGAAATGGTTCGATTCCAATTACTTGCCGATCATGGCTAAAGTAAAACTGATTTATTTGTTCGAAAAGAAATCCAAAGGCTGCTCGACACCGGGAACGGAGGATGATCGAAAACGAAATAATGAGTTCTTACAAAATAATTAAACCCATTTCATGAAGAAGATCTTTCATTTAAGCTCGTGTGACACGAACAGACGGATTATAAAAGAACTTGAAGTCGGCGACGATGTGGAATTACAAGACATTAAAGTTGAGAACATCGATGCCCAAACGTTGGATTGGTTAAAAGAAAAAGTAGGCTCATACGAAGCACTTTTTTCTAAAAAGGCAATGAAATACAGAGGTTTGGGTTTACACGAAATGCAACTGACAGAGAATGATTATAGAAATTATTTGTTGCAAGAATATACCTTTTTAAAGCGGCCGTTTGTGATCAATGAGGAGCAGTTTTTTATTGGAAATTCAAAAAACGAAATAGCAGCGGCTAAAGATTCCTTTTCAAAATAATTGAGTGTGGGATTTTTTAGAAAAGAGTACTCAGCACATCTTGCACTTTTCATGGTTAATACTCTTTACGGAGCCAATCACGTTTTGGCAAAGGGAGTTATGCCTCAGTTTTTGACACCTAATGTGTTTATTCTTTTTCGAATTTTAGGTGCTACAATCCTCTTCTGGCTCGTCAAGTCATTTTATGTCAAAGAGAAAATTGATAAAAAAGATTTGTTGATGATGGCTGTTTGTGCTGTTTTTGGGGTTGCTGTCAATCAGTTATTCTTTTTCCATGGATTGAACCTTTCATCAGCGATTAACTCAGGCATTTTTATGTCTATCAATCCGATTTTAGTCACCATTCTTTCACTCTTTATTTTGAAGGATAAAGTTACGTTGGTGCGCGCATTTGGAATAGTGTTAGGTACAACGGCGACAATTCTTTTAACGCTTACAGCTGGAACGGGTCAAGGCGATTCAGTTTTGGGCGACACGTTTCTTTTTATCAATGCGGTGAGTTACGCAATCTATCTTGTAATGGCAAAACCATTGATGCGCAAGTATAGTCCGCTAACCGTGATTACCTGGGTATTTACCTTCGGATTGCTCTTTGTACTTATTTTCCCACCAACACTGCTAGATCTGACCAACACAAACTTTTCTGTTATTCCTTCTCATGTTTGGTACAAGATAATTTATGTAATTATTGGTGTAACATTTTTCACCTATTTATTGACCATGTATGGCTTGAAATACCTTTCTCCTACAGTATCAAGTTCATACATTTATTTTCAGCCAATTTTAGTAATGGTCTTTGCTTATGTGTTTTTAAACATGGGTATCTCCGACGATTATACCCAAACAATTACTTTGGAAAAAACAGGATATATGTCAGCTATATTTTTGGCAGTATACCTAACTTCCAAAGGAAAATTATCTATAAAAAGGGATCAATTTAATTGAAGTACAGACCCTAAATCCAGAATGTTGAAATAGGACTTTTGATCTCCGCTCAAATACAATTTGCTTTTGCTTTTTTTAGTCGGATTAAAGGTGTAAAATTCAGTCAGCATGGTGGAATAGTTTTCATCTTTCTCGCAAAAATGTCCCAAAAAGGACTCTGATGGGCCGGCCGTATCATATCGAGTCAAACTAGAGAACTTTTTACCAGGCAAGAATAAAATGGTTTCTCCTACTTCCAATTTAAAAGTTGTCGTTTTATCTTTTTTCAATAAGAAAGAATACACATCGGCTAATTTTTCTTCTTTAAAAACACATATCAAAACTTCATAATCTGAACCATTTTTAATAAATAGTGATTGCGAAGCATTCCTGTTTTTTAAAGATTTTGTGTTTTGATAGAAAAGATTTGTTTCGTCTAAAAAATTTGTGCAACTATCTTTTAATTGATAATTTATATTTTCAAGGTCCAGTAATAAATCTTTATAAATCAGGCTCATTTTTTTATTTTTGATACCTGCCATTATGTTGACTCGAGTATTTGAAAAATCAGCATCTATTTCTTCTTCATTGCGGCTTTTTGATTGTATATGGCGCAGAAGGGAATCTATCTTTTTCCGCTCATTCGTTGTGAATTGTTCAAATGACGTTCTTCTATCCAATAGTTCTTTTTCTGCGATAGAATATTTGTTTAATTGAGTGAAATACCAAATAGAAATGGGAATAATCAAAAACAGAATAATGACAACTATTAATTTAATTGAAACACTCTCTTTGTGATTGTTACTGGATAGATTTAATGTATTGCTTAGGCTTCCATTCTGAATAGTTTTCAGTTGCAATAAGTGCTCATCTCGTAGCCCTGTTTTCTCTAGCATTCGAATAATCCAAAGTAATGTTTTTCGTTCGCACAGAGGATGTTTGACCAATTCAAAAATCAATTCTGAATATTCAATTTTTAATGCATAATTTGAAGGGCCAATATGGTAAAACAATTTAACGATATCATCATTACAGAGCAAAAGTAGAGAAGAATCAAACGTCTTTGTAGAAGTATCGCTAATGAATAGCTTTATCACTTCTCTGCTAGCCGAAATAAATTCTTTTGTAAACGAAAATTCAACAAAACTTCTCGCAGTGCTGTTTAATAAGCAAAAGTAGGAGGATGTTACAGCTATTTCGGCTTGTGTTGAGTTCTTTGTATTGAGAAGAGCACTTTCTAAATAAGGGGATATAAAGTCTTTGAAAGATTCAAAAAGCTCATGCTCTTGCCATTTGAATTTATCTAAAAACGACAATTTTGGCAATTCTCCAAGCAAAAGATTTTCGAGTACAGGCATTTCTGCAATCCAGTTAATAAAAACCCAATTTTGCGATGTTATACTCTTCACGAATAGCAATGCATTCGAAAGTGAAATAGTTTCTTCCGTAAAATCAATTTTAAAACTTGAAGAAAGTGAAAACTCAATTGGGATAGCACCTTTTTCTTTAATATGCGCGGCAATAACTTCTGGAAAATATTTATTGATTATATTTTTAGGGACATACTGCATAATTAAACCCAAAGAAGCGGTTAAAGCTGAATCAATAACTAATCCTACTTCAAAAGTGTTGAAACAGCCTTTTGAAATTCATTATCATCTTGATTAACTATTTTATAGTAGGCATTTTCTAACCATATTTGACGGGCTATTTCAGCTTTTAGTGTTCTGGCAATTAGTTGCTTGCTATGGTTCAATTCAGACTTAACAATTGGTATTCCCATTTCTTTTTGTGCGAAAAGAGTAAACTGTTGAATTATTTCATCATTTACCTTGAATGCGCGCTCAAAATCCTCCACGGATTTCCATTTGGAGCGTTTGTCTCTGACGAAATCAAATGCAAAGCCATTGAATGACTGCGAAAACCGTAAATTTGTATAATACAAACTTGTGCCTGATGAATCGAAAGGCACAAAAACATCGGGCATTATTCCACCACCTCCATAAACGATTTTACCTTTTGGTGTTTTGTATTTTAACGAATCAACAAATAAACTGCTATCCGGACGGTAAAGTTCACCATTGTCGTAACGGTCAATTTGATCGGCCATGTATTCTTCATACCCTTTATCATAGGATTTTTGGATACAGCGACCAGTTGGAGTGTAATAGCGAGCAATAGTTAATCGTAAATCGCTACCGTCGCGCAAACGGACATCTTCTTGCACTAAACCTTTTCCAAAAGATCGTCTGCCAATAATTGAACCGCGGTCGTTATCTTGTATCGCTCCTGCCACAATTTCACTTGCAGATGCCGAATTAGAGTTAATCAAGAGCGCAACTTTAGTTTTTTCAAGATTACCAGCGGTGGTTGCTCTATAAGTATAACTGCCGGTATGTTCGCCTTTTGTCTTTACAATTGGCACCCCCCTCGCTAAAAACTCATCAGCAATTTCAATCGCGGATTGCAGGACACCCCCCCCGTTATTTCTTAAATCAAGC
>CAMATR010000017.1 GCA_945861175.1 Chitinophaga pinensis
GAGCTAAATCCTGGGGATGAAATTTTATCATTGGAAGCAATGAAAATGGAAAATGTGCTGAAAGCTGAAGGAATTGGTAAAGTGAAAACGATTTTAGTGCTTCCCAACCAAATAGTAGAAAAGGGCTCTGTAATGGTAGAATTTGAATGAAAATTTAATCTATAAAAAATGAAATGGGAGCCTTTCGGCTCCCATTTTTTTATTCACTTATCCTAAAGTGAATGCTTTTTTAATAATACTCGGGTATTTAAGTCCGAATTCACTTATACACCATTCTTTAAATTTTCTTAGTTCCTCTGCATCCGTGATCCATTTTAGTGCCTTATCTAATTCCTTTTGAAACAGCTTGGCATCAAAACTCACAACAGTGAGAATCTTCTTAGTTAAATCAAGCATAGTCTTAAGCATTGGTTAGGCTTAAATTAACTATTTTAAATGATAAATAAAAATAACTAAGTTGTTTTTTTACTTTTCATTTCAAGGAATAAATGATTTTTTTATTACTTGATAAATTTCTAAGGTTACTTTATCATAAATGCAAATAAGTAAATGCATATTGTCCGGATTGTAGCCGCTTGAAGCGGCGCCTTGCGAAACTAATTGGTCAGGAATGATTGCGCTATAGTCTAGGTAATATTTGCCGTTTTGGATAAAGTCTGCGGTAAGCTGTCTACCCCATAATCGATTGTCAATCGATCCCCGAAAAATATCTCTGTGAATATATTCTGGGGTAAAAACATTGCTAACGTTTTGTGGTCCTATAAGTGAATCTTCAATCATATAAACAAGCATTGCTAAATCATTGGTTAAATTATTATCAAGTTTTTCAACTTCAGTATGCAAGTAAAAGCCATGCTTTGGTGTTTCAAAATAATTCACTTTCGCTTTAACAGCAAACTTCAATTGGCTCGCTAAAACTTCATCTACTTTAGATTGCCAAAGGCCTTGCCCGGCAAAATATTCCCCAGCAACGTTTGTTCTATTAATTGTTCCGGCAGGGTTTCCAAAGAACCCAGAATTAACAAGGGTTGTTCCAAAGTAAGAGCCCAACTCCAAGCTTTCATTATTATAAAATTGAATTGAATATCCTTGTCCAATATTGACTGCCTGAAATGAAGACATCCCGTCATTAGTGCTGGAAGCATGAATACTTGCTACAAAAACTCTTGTCGGATTTGATTCATGAATAGCGTGTGCAACTTCCCCTGCTGCGGGACAAAAACTACAATTGTGGCCAGTAAAATCCTCAATTAATGCATTCCGTTCAATATCATCAAGTGGTAAAGCGCTAAAATCTGGCCATTCATTGGATACATAATCACTCCAGTTGCCGGGATATATTGTTGTATCTAAGTCGATGCTTTCAGCCGGCGGAAATGGATTGTCAACTTTATCGCACGAAACCGAAACAAAAATTAGCAATGTAAAAAAAAAGAAAAGTAGTTTTTTCATAACTCAACTATTAAAAACTATGTGTAAATGAAAATGTCAAACCGTTGGATGCTGGAACTGGTCGACAGACCCCACCAACGCAAAACAATCCTGCTCTTTGTCTTCCGTAAGATATTGTTATGCGCGTTGATTCTTGAATATAACCAACTGAAAAATAAGGATGGTGTGCTCTATATTTTTTATCTGAATTACCAAAATTATATTGATCCATTGCGCTAATAAACCAATTCGAATTAATTGTATATTCTAGGAGTAAAGTTACCCAGTCTCCTTTATCTACGGGTCTTCCTTCTTGATAGAAAGGGATGTCACGTTCCACTTTTTCTGTAACGCCGGTAATCGAGTTAATAACATCAACACTATCTCTTCGATTCACAAATAATGTTTGAAGTTCCATTCTAATTGATTGTTTATTATTGATTTTATATCCTGTTTCAACAACGAAGACGTTAGACTTAATAAACCCTTTTTCTTTAGTCACAGTTGCAACATCGTTATTAAGAGTAATGTTAAAATAACTAAGGGTAATGTTAAAGTTCTTCGAGAACTTTTTGGTTAAATTAAAATTTACATCTCTCCAATATAGGCTATCGCTCATATCAAATAAGCCTGATGTATATGTTACACCCGTTGAATCTAAGGGATCAATTCCCGAAGTATGTCGCATTGGCCTGTAAGCAGATGAATAATTTAAATTTACAGTTGTTCCGTATTTCCCTCCCAATTTTGATCCTTTTTTAAGTGTATACAAGATTTCTCCTTGGAAAGCTATTTCGCCAACAGGTTGCGTTGCATAGGGATACAAGGATGCGACTAAGTTATATGTATGAGTTTTATTGAGTGATGGCAGGTAATTTATCAGAACATTTTGCAATTGTTTTGTGCGATCTGCGCGATAACTCATATTATCAACAGATTTTGCTGAAAAAAGTATTCCCAACCCTTTCTGCGAGTAGCCTAAATTAAAAACTGCTGCATGTCCAACGTTGAAGTTATATAGGTTGTCTTCAGAAGGGTCTTGACCTTTGAAAACATATTCTCCATCAAATGCAATTTTTCCATATTTAACTCTTACTCTTCCCCCATAGCATCCTACGTTTTCAGGCAGATTTAAAGTCGTATTATCGTCTCTCTGATATTTACTAACGAATGATGCACCAATCGTGACGTCTAATTTTTTAGCTTCCCAAGACTTAAATGTTTCGTTTAAGTGCAGTTCACCATCAATTCCCCTAACAATGCCATCACTATGTACAATTCTACTATCTAAAAATGCATATCTCAGATAGCCATAAACTCCCTTAACAGTAAAGCCTTTTTTTGGAGTTACTTTGACCCTGACACCATCTAATTGACTGTCATACCCTAAGCCCATGTTTTCGTATGTTCTTAGAGATAGCCCTGAGCCAAATTGATCATAAATTGAACCTAGGGTTATGTCTACCAAATTATTTGAATAGCCAATGTAGCGCATCCCTAAGCCAGTCCCATCAAATGTTGCGGGATAACCTTGGATTCTTGGTAGATAGGACTCAAATCGCATCCCGGCTTTGAAGTTCCCTTGCGTATAAAACACATTCATGTAGGTATTCAGTAAACCTTTAGAATCAGGCTGAGTGGCGCCAATAAGAGAATCAGCATTTAAATACTGAAAAGTGCTTTCAATGTTTCCGGTGAAATTTCCCGGAACTACTTGGCCGAAAGATGAGGTTGCGCTCCAACCAAGAAGTACTAGTAAAGTCAGTTTTTTCATTGATTATTCAGGATTCAGGCTGTTTATTTAATTGGCCTTTGGCTTAGCTATTTTTTTTATTTCTTCGTATAACCTCTCTTCATCTCCAGGTGCATAATTGTTGTGAGAGTATACGATGTTTCCATCAGTATCAATTAAAAAAGTATGGGGGACATTATTGACGCCCATTGCTCGTTTAAAGTCTCCATTCGGGTCCATCAACACCAAGTAGTCCCAGGACTTCCCATTTACGTATGTTGGCACTTGTGCTGATGTTTTTGTGTCGTCAATAGAGACGGCAACCAAACTAACACCCGTTGAATCTTGCCAAGCAGAATACAAGTCGTGTATGGTGTTTAATTCGCGCTTACAAGGTGAGCACCAGGTAGCCCAAAAACTTATGACCACCGGCCCTTCAAAGCCCAAAGCCGAGGTATTAACTGATTTGCCATCCATATTCTTCAATTGAACGGAAGGAAGTTTCTTAACTTCTAATACATGCCCATCATCTTGAGCATTTAATAAATTTGATGATGCGAAAAGGATAATTAATAAGGCTAGTTTTTTCATGGTTTTATTTTAATAGCTGACTTTCAATCTTCATGCCGTAAACCAAAGGTAGTCTTCCATTTGGTGATTTTCAAAAATACTTTAAAGTTTACTCTTGTATTCCTAAAAAGGTAGGTTTAAATATAGACAACGCTGTTTTTTGGTATAAAATTGGAAATAGGAGTTCAATTTAGGTTGAAAATTTTTAAAGTTATTGTTACATTTATTTCTTATTTTTGGGTAAATGAATTTTAAGATGAAAAAAATTACTCTCTATTTAATGGTTTTTTTAGCAACTCCTATAATAGGACTGTCGCAAAGTGGCATTGATATACGCTTCGATTCTGATGGCGCTACAGGGCCAAATCCGGTCTCTGGGCCAAACCTTGCTGGGGGTGTCTATTCTGCAAATTTATTTCCCTCATCTGATGAATTAGTTGGAGGATTTCATTATGTTCATCTCATTGTAACCAATAATAGCGGAGCCGACAAGCAGTTAAGTATTGTGCGAAAAAAGATAAGCGTGCCTGCGTCTTGGACTGACCAAGTTTGTTGGCCACAAGGTTGTTACAACGCAAGCGGTGATGTTTTTACAACACCGAATTCAAGTGGAAATCCGGCACCAACACTTGTCAATGGAACCTCAACAACAGTAGCTGGCGATATTGCTGAACTCAAACCAACAATAAAACCTGATCTTGATAATGCTGGTTATGGTTTATATAGGTATTATATCAACGATGTTGAGAATGGGATTTATCTTGATTCAGTAGATGTATCAATAGGATTTGTTTTAGGTTTCGTGCAATCAAAACCTGTAAATATCTTTTCTGTAAGCCCTAATCCGGCAGATGATTTTACAAATATAACCCTCGGTTACGATGGGACTGCAACCGCAAAAATTGTTGACGCGCTTGGTAATATTGTTCGCGGAGAAACAATTTATAATGGTTCAAAATCGCTTGATGTTTCTGATCTCAAAAACGGCGTATATTTCATTATGATTGAATCATCAGGGAATAAACCGCTGAACAGAAAATTAATTGTTCGACACTAAAAATGAAAAGACCGCTTGACGGTCTTTTTTTATGCCTAATCGGTTGATTTATTATCTTTGAAAAAACCCGCATTTAATTTGACGCTGCACATTCAACTTAAAAATTCAAACTCGTTAATCATACTCGCCACACTAATTGAGTTGGTGGATTGTTTGTTTAGCTTTAGACACCATGACTCTGAAACACGCTCAAATGAAAGGCGCTATAACGCAAACTCACCTCTGAAGCTAGGTGAATTTAACACTAGAGGTCGATGAAACATTTGCTCATATTTGTCATTACGATTAATGCATTCCATTTTTTTGCACAACAAAATTCTATTTTAATCCATTCATTTTTTAAAGATCGTTTACTAGATAATTCTGACTCCAATCATTACAGGGGAAATGGATTCTTACCCGCATTTGAAAGCGAGTACGATCTTAAAAAAGTTATTCGTGATTCAAGCAGACAATTCTATACTCTTACCAACATTCTTTTTAAAAAACACCTATTCGAACTGAAGGGTGACAATTATTTTCTAACCATTTCTCCAGTAGCAGATTTAACATTAGGAAAAGACAAAACAGATACCACAAACCGACAACTTTTTCAAAATACACGTGGAATATTTATCGAGGGGGATCTCCTAAAGAACTTCTCTTTTAGCACCGCTATTTGCGAAAATCAAGCTCGATTCTCGAGCTATGAAACTGCTTACTATTCATCTATTGGTGAATTATACCCAAATCAAAGTACCGGTACTTATTCTATGCAAAATGCGGTTATCCCAGGGGCTGCAAGAACTAAACCTTTTAAAAATGACGGCTTTGACTATGCATATGCCTTTGGAAACATTAACTATAGACCTCATCGGTCCGTAATTCTATCCGCTGGTAACACCTCTCATTTTATTGGAGATGGTTATCGATCGCTTCTCCTCGCAGACAATAGTGTTCCTTCTCCATTTGTTCGAGCAGTAATTAAACTTTCTAAAAAATGGGAGTTTAATTATTTAAGAATGCGGCTGTTGAATCTTATTCGACGGCCTGTAAGTTCGTCTGTTGAATCGTATTATGAAAGCAAATCTTTTTCTGCGAATTACATTTCCTTTCGTCCAAACAATAAGTTTTCTATAAGCTTGTTCGAGGGGGTTATTTGGTCAAGAGGTGATTCCATTAATTCTAAACGCGTTCATCCCTTGTATTATTCGCCAATTCCTGGCACCGCCTTGGCTATCCTATCAAAAGCAGAAATGAATTACTTGCTTGGAATAAACTTCAATTATTCTCCATTTCTAGGGCATCGAATATACGGACAAATTACCGCAACGAATTGCGAACTTTCTAAACTAGGATTTCAAATTGGATATCGCAGATACAGTTTATTCGGACAGAAAAACCTTCAATTACAGTTTGAATACAATCATGTGCCAAAAGGCATGTACCAAACTGAAAATTCTCGCATGAATTACAGCTATTATAATCTTCCAATGGCAGCGGTAAAAGGCAGTGGTTTTGACGAACTAGTCATTAGACTTAATCATGAATGGAACCGATGCTACATAGATGAAAAATTAGTTTATTATTCATTGACCAAATACATGCCAAATAATTTATTACCAGTCAACACAATCAATAGCCCACTAAGCGGTAACATAACAATTAACCAAATTGAATTAGGTTATCGCTTCAATAAAAAAATGAATCTGACATTGTTTGGTAATTGGCAAGTTCGCAGTGAAAAAACAAATAACGATACGTTTAACAACCTCCTATTCATTGGTTTTAGAACTGGTATTTTGAATCACTATAATGATTTTTAAATAATGAGAATTTTCTTTTTTATAACTGCCCTGCTCCCATTTCTTGCCTCAGCACAGGGTAAAGTTGGCCTGGTACTCGAAGAAATGCCAAACGATACCAATAGAATTATTTCTGTTAGCGAACATTACAGCGTGCTGCCGACTATACGCATTAAAGATACGTCCCATCACTCTAAAAATTCGGGCTACTCCGATAATTACTTTACTATCAAAGCATTGGCTGATCTTGGTTTTCGATATAATTCAAGTGAGGAATACCGAATCGGTGCTGGCATCGGGATTGAGTCTGGAATTAACAACAAATGGTATATCCGAGCTTGCGCTATTGAGGGTCTCGGTAAATCAGATTCTACGTTTCAACCGAAAACATATATTTTCCAACAACGATCCAACAACTTTGTCTACACTGATATTCGTGCCAGGATATCTTATACCCCAAATAGTGTTTTCAATTTTCAAGCAGGCCTCGATCATAATTTCATTGGAGAGGGGAACCGTTCACTTTTTCTAAGTGACTATGGAAAAGCCTATCCTTTCGGTCAAATTCGTGCTCGATTTTGGCGTGTGGAATACAGCATTCTTTATCAGTTTTTTAAAGAACAAACTTCGATTGGTTGGAGCATGAAGAATGGCGCCACGCATCACATTAGTTTCAATGCTGCTAAGTGGTTGAATATTGGTGTTTTCGAGACAGTTGTGTTCATGCCTAAAGACACTATGCTCAATAGGGGATATGATGCTGAATATTTAAATCCGGTTGTTTTATATCGTCCCCAAGAATATTCTATGGGTTCATCGGACAATGTATTAATTGGGGCAAGTTTAACAGCAAGATATAAAGAACATTCATTTTATGCACAATTTATTTTGGACGAGTTTTTCCTAGCAGAAGTAAAGGCCAAAAGTGGATGGTGGGCAAATAAATATGGTGGTCAAATTGGAATTAAAGGCCGGGGCTCATACAACGGTATCAGGACTTTTTATCGTATTGAATACAATGCCATTCGTCCATATACTTATTCACACCTGAATTCTGGACAGAATTATGGCAACCATGGAATGACTTTAGCTCATCCATTGGGGGGTAATTTCATGGAAATACTTGGGGAATTGAAAGGTCAAAAGGGTAAATGGACAGGGAAGATGTTTGCGGCCTATTTTCTCCAAGGGCTTGACAAGGACGGATTCAGTTATGGAGGAAACATTTACCAACCATACACCAACAGGCCATATGAATATAATCACTCTATTGCTCAAGGAAAGGCAAACAATGGATTGCGCGTTAATTTAAACGTCGGATATTGTATTCAAAAAGCAACGAATCTTCACGTATTTATTGAAAATCAAATCCGATACGATAGCGCATACGATCGATTGAGCTACATCCCAATGCTTGGGGTTCGCAGTCAAATTTGGAATGACTACCGCAACTATTAACTCAAAAAGGCAACCGCATGAACGGTCGCCTTTTTAATTACTGCATAACGTAAAGGATAGGTTGGGTTTAGTGAAGCCCTACAATGTGTTTCAATTCTACCTCTGTAACATTGCATTTTTTGCCTTCTTTGCTTAAATAAGTCCTATTTACCAAACGCCCATGGATGGCAACTTTTTTGCCTTTCTCTCCATAAGATTCAATAAATTGTGCCAAATTTCCCCAAGCGAAAATGCGATGCCATTCACGGTCTGTTTTCATCTTTCCGCTATTCGATCGATAAATTTTATCCGTTGCCAAATTGAATCTGGCAACTTTCCCACCATTTTCAAAATTTGTTACTTCGGCATTGGTTCCAATATTTCCAACCAATGTAATATGATTTCTAATCGTTGTCATAATTTATAATTTATAGGTTATTTTTTCTGATTTACTTATGTATTTCATCAATCCAGTGATGATCTTCGACACCTCCAATGCTTGAGCATATAATTGATCCGAAGAGTCTTTGCTGATATAATTCAACTGCCCTGACAAAATAATTTGTGATGACAATCGAGCAGAAGCACCTTTAGCATCTTCAAGATCTTTTAATTTAGTGGTCAAGTCGAACTTGCTAATCCCCTCAGCTATTTTAGAGACCACCCTTAATGCCGACTCCTTCATAAATTGGAATAATATGGGGTCTACCTCGTTCACAGTTCGAAAAATATCCAAGGTCAGTTGATGGCCTTTTTGCCATGCGATTAAATCCTCATGTGATTTGTTTTTTTGCATTTTCATTTCTTTAAAGAATTACCAAATCATTCACCTCCACCTCTGAAATAAATTTTCGCTCACCTCTGTTTTGGTAAAACCGGGATACAAGTTTACCTTCAACTGCAAGATCCACTCCCTCTTGACAAAGTTCCTCCAAGATTTTAACCCATTTACCCCATGCGGTCATTCGGTGCCAATTGCTGCGGGATTTTGTTTTGCCACTTGCATCTAAGTACATTTCTTTTGTGGCCATTGTGAATTGTGCGATTTTTCGCCCGTCTGGTAACTCTACAACTTTTGGTGAAGAGCATACTTTTCCTATTAGATTTACGTGATTCATTATGAATATTGTTTTAGAAAGGGCTCCAATTAATCGGCTCCCTGGTGAAGTTTTATTGTTTAGGTATTATATCACTTTTTGAAGAAAGCAACAAAAACTCTGTAGCCTCAATGATGGTGGAATATCGTTTCTCACCCGTCTTGGTTTCGTATGTTTGATTGACTAATTTTCCCTCGACCATCACTTCCTGGCCTTTATTTAATGCTTTTTTTACCCGATCTGCAATGACGCCCCAAGCATTGATCGTATGCCATTGTGTGTTGTCCTGCCAATTGCCATCTTTGTCTTTGTATCCTTCGTTGACCGCCAGGGTGAATCGGGCAAGTGTTCTGCCTGTTTCAAATGTTGTTACTTCAGGTTGTGCACCCAATCTTCCAATCAAACTCACTTTGTTTCTTAATGCATTCATGTTTGTAATAATTAATAGTTTGAAAAATCTGTATCTCACTGTCAGCGTTCTATCGCCGAATTCGATGATGCAAAGTTGTGATGGATCAAAAACCATATTCGGTATTTTGTCGATTTCATTCGATTATTTTTCGTTTACAACCAATTAAATTCGTTTTTATAGTTGAATATGAGTTGTTTAAGCTCATTCAGAAAATGAACAAAAAATAATTTCAATTATTGAATTTGATTGCTTTTTTAAAAAATGGCTGTTAGTCCAACAGTAAAAAGAACCATGTTATCGCCAAAATTTGATGACGAAGATGGGAAAATGTCACCATTTATAGAATGAAGCGTTTTACACTCAGCACGCAACAAAATAACAGGGATTAAATAGTTGTTGTAACCCACTGATGCGCCGACGCAATTAAACCCTAAATTCTGATTTAAACCTTGAATTAAGGAGTTCTGATTATCTTTAAAATATTCGACTCTTCCTGAAAATGAACCCCATTTTTTCATGCGATACCGGGCTGAAAAATTTAGTTGTCCCCAAGGTAAAAACTCTCTTGTTCCATTTATCATTTCGACTTCTTGCAAGCCATAATATGCACAGGAAGCAAATGAAAATTTTCCATCGAAGTTGTGTGTCCAGAAAAGATCTGTAAAATAGCGCGTTCGAAAGTTTGGATTCTGTAACGAATTTTCATTTCCTACATAAGTGTTCCAGTTAAAAACATCCTTTGAATTCGGCTTATACTCTAGCTGCGTGCCAAAAGACTTGCTGGTGTTCAGATCATAAATTTGCTGCCATCCATTTAACAAGTAGAGGCTCCCTTTCCATTTCTGATTGTACTTATAGGTCACTTTCAATCCTGCCTGATAATAGGGAACATACTCAGCAGCAAGGCTTCTTGTGTACGTTAAATGTTCTTGACTATATGGATTTTCATTTGTGTAGGGTGATCCCAAAATTCCACCCTCCAACCAAAGGTCCTTTTTCTTGCTGAGTTTTACAGCAGTATTCGCTTCCAAAATATTCTTAAAAACTCCCTTTTCTGTTGCTGAATTAGCCCCCATGAAAGAACCAATTGCAGGAATAAATCGTGCCTTAAATCGTTTGGTTTCATATTTCAAATCAATATAACTTAAGTTGTTATTCACTTGATTGTTTTGATTCATCGATACATATAATGGAATAACATCGGTTTTCGGTGCTGAAGAATTATAGGCATAGTACCAATCAGCAACAATGTGCATCTGAAACTTAGGTGATTTCAAAGAATCAATTTTCAACGTGTCCAACGACTGGGCATTTGCACATGTAGCTGTAAAAAGTATAATCTTCAATAAGACACGCATCTTTGTATAGATTGATTCAAGGAAGCAAATGGTTTTTCTATCTTTGAAACAAAAATACAATGTTTACAGGAATCATTGAGCGATTAGGAGTAGTTAAGGCGATCGAAAAAGAAGGTGAAAACGTGCACTTCACAATTGAAGCTGCATTTACGGATGAACTCAAAATCGATCAAAGTGTGGCACACAATGGTTGCTGCCTTACAGTTGTTGCAATAAATGACAATGAATATATCGTGACGGCAATCTTGGAAACATTGAACAAAACCAACCTTGGAAGCTGGGTGGTCGGCACGAAAGTAAACCTTGAGCGCTGCATGGTTATGAACGGTAGACTCGATGGGCACATCGTTCAGGGACATGTTGATACGACCGCAACCTGCATCGCAATAGAAGACCAAAACGGTAGCTGGAAATATACTTTTCGTTACACAGCAGAACTCGTAACCGTAGAGAAAGGATCAATAACCGTCAACGGTACAAGCTTAACCGTTGTAGATTCAAAAGACAACGAATTTTCTGTTTGTATCATTCCATACACATACGAACACACCAATTTTCATCAATTGCGGGAAGGAGATACGGTAAACCTGGAGTTCGATATTATTGGGAAATACGTGGCGAAGTTGCTGGGGAAAGCTTAGTTGGATAAAATTCCGCAGGGTAAACTTCTAAGCTGAGAATTTAAAATGGAACTGGAGAACCTCAGCTGAAATTACTTATTGTTCATCATTAAGTGATATTCACACAAATAACTATCACCTAAATAAAATTCATCGCCATTTCGAATTAACATTCTATTGAATTGTTGAATTGAATCGGGGAATTCCTCCATCCATAGATCTTTGATTAGAAATATTCTTTCTTGCTTAAACACCTCATTCACTAATCTCATATTTCTTACTGCTCCAGAATACTCATGTGGTGTTGCTTTAATCTGTTCTGGATTAGTACATGAATTAATATACGAATTCCAATATTCACCTATTATTCCAATTGATCCAAGAGATTCTAATTCGCGAACGGTTGAAACTCTTGGTTTCAGTGTTTTGGGCCATTCATATTTCATGCTATAGGGACCGCTTATCGCACCAAATACAATTGTCATAATTAGTGCCATTTGAATGAAAGAACAGCTTATTTTCTTTTGCAATAGAAAATCAGCGAATAGAAAAATGGTTAGCCCGGTTGAAAGATATACGCAAGTAAAATATCTTCTTGGAACACCATTCAACAAGGTCCATTTTGAAAAAAGAATCGCAGCTAAAATCAAAATTGCATCCAACAAAAGAATAATGGCGACCGGATTTTTCTTAAAAAAGTCAACCAGAAAGATTCGTCCCTTGAAAAATAGGAATGTAATGCTGATGATTGACCCAAATGCAAACAAACTAGTGAAAAGTTCATTGGCGTTAAATAAAAATAAATCAATTATTGACTTCATGAAGATATTCACTGTTTCAAATAGCTCAGATAGATTCCCAAAATCTGTGTACGTATTCTGTACACTAGACTGACTTTTCGCATATGTGATAAAAAAATAGGTTACGATTATTCCTAGAACAATTAACCAGAACT
>CAMATR010000018.1 GCA_945861175.1 Chitinophaga pinensis
CAGCCACAGTACACAATTGGGCTGTCTTCTTCCGCTTCAGACGTGCTGTGCTATGGAGGGAATGATGGCGGAATAGATCTTACGATTACTGGCGGAACGCCAGCTTACTCGCTGTTGTGGAACACCTCTGAGACAACTGAAGATCTCTCAAACCTTGAAGCCGAGGACTACACAGTGACCGTCACTGATGCCAATGGATGTAGCCTTTCACAATCGATCAATGTGGACCAACCTGATGAACCACTTTCTCTTTCCGGAAATGGATCATCGATTTGTTTGGGCGGTTCAAACGGAGAGGTAGTTGCAGAAGCGAACGGCGGCACACCCATATACAGCTATCAATGGGATTCGAATCCTGACGACACGCTTAATATGCTCACTAATTTACTTCCTGGAACATACACTGTGGTGGTAACAGATCAGAACGGCTGCTCGGAAAATATAAGCTTTACAGTGGATCAGCCGGATGAATTGGAAGGCTGCGTAGTACTGGAAATGCCGAATGTCTTCTCTCCAAATGGAGACAATACAAATGAATTTTGTATCCCTGTAAAAGTGTTGAACATTAAATCCTACAACATTCAGATCATCAACCGTTGGGGACTTTCGATGTATCAAGGAGACGACTTCACCACCGGTTGGGATGGCAATATTAATGCCGAACCTGCAACTGAAGGCGTTTATTTCTACAAAGTGGATTACACCGACAATTACGACCAAAGTGGTGTATTACAAGGGTTTGTTACGCTAATGAGGAAGTAGGAAAGGTTCAATTAGTTCAGGTCTAGATAAGCCTCCTGCAGCGGCACTCGACCTGCTTTTATCATTGGGAAGCTCACCGAGTGGCCGCTTAAGCGGTTGTATCTAGGGCAAGCTGGACAATGTTCAATTAATTCGTAGAACTATCGTTTCGAAAGCTTCATTACTTCTTTTATATTGACCATTGCAAGTTGGCACATTCAGCGTAGCGGATAAACGTCATTCAGCTTTGCGGCTTCGAAGGATATGCTATCTTTCGAAATCTTTGTTATAGTTTACTTGAATTACGTAATTACGAACAATTTATTAGCCGCAGGATGAAATATCCTGCGGAGCGGGGCGGGAATAAATTGTTCTCTCGCATTTTTCAAATGACAATTTTCACTAACTTAAGGTAAACTATGAAGAATGAAATCATAATCTACCGCCCAAATGAGGCAGCTGAACACATAGAAGTTCGCCAAGAAAATGAGACTGTCTGGTTGAATCAAGCACAAATGGCCATGCTTTTTGGACAGACAAAGCAGAACATTAGCTTACATATTAACAATTGTTTTAATGAAGGTGAATTAGAGAGATTTTCAACCGTCAAGGAATCCTTGACGGTTCGAGTTGAAGGTCAACGAAAAGTTACTCGAAAAGTCGAATTTTATACCCTCGATGTAATTATCTCTGTTGGTTATCGTGTAAAATCCAAACAAGGAATACAATTCCGAATATGGGCAATAACTATTTTGCGTGAATACTTACTCAAAGGTTATGCAATCAACCAACGTGTGGATCGCATAGAAAATAATCTTGAGGATCTTTCAAAAGAGGTGGGTAAAATCTCTTTACAACTCAAAACCAATGAACTTCCCACCCAAGGCATCTTCTTCGAAGGGCAAATATTCGA
The DNA here is from genome assembly GCA_945861175.1 of Chitinophaga pinensis. Lineage (GTDB taxonomy): Bacteria > Bacteroidota > Bacteroidia > Flavobacteriales_D > Crocinitomicaceae > M0103. Next base: position 1,655 of record CAMATR010000018.1, read on the forward strand.
TGCGTATGTTTTCGCAAACGACCTCATTAAAAGTGCTAAGAAGTCCATTATTCTAATTGACAATTATGTCGACGAATCCACCTTGTTGATGTTGAGCAAACGAAATCTAAGTTGTAATGCCAGCATTTACACACAAAACATAAACGCTCAATTGAAATTAGATTTAGCGAAATACAACGAGCAATATCCAAGAATCGAAATTAAAACGCTGAAAACAGCCCACGACCGATTTCTAATTCTAGACGAAAAAGAACTTTATCACATTGGCGCCTCCTTAAAGGATTTGGGTAAAAAATGGTTCGGATTTTCCAAACTCGATGTATTTCTTCCAACTATTTTAGAAAAATTGAATGAAGGATAAACGCAGTCATTCAGCACTTGAAACTTCGAAGGATATGCTATCCTTCGAAATCTTTGTTATTGTTTACTTGAATTACGAACAATTTATTAGCCGCAGGATGACACATCCAGCGGAGCGGGGAGAGGAAAGACAATGAATTCACCTCTTATAATTATCATATTATGTGGATACATTATTATTATATTATAATATTTTGTGGTTATAATCATTTTTAATTAACTTAGATCCATGATTAAAAGATTGTTAGAACAAAATTTACTAGAAGATTTAGATTTTAAGAAAGCCCTCGTAGTTTTAGGCCCGAGACAAGTGGGAAAAACAACGTTAATTCAAAATCTGGTAAAAGGAAAGAACACCTTATTTTTAAATGGCGATGAGGCGCAAACGAGAGCGAATCTTTCGAATACCAATTTACCTTTTTTACTTAATCTGGTTTCTGATCATGACGTAATTGTCATTGATGAAGCCCAACGAATTGAAAATATCGGTTTGACTGTAAAAATGTTGATTGATGCTTCCACAAATAAACAATTTATCTTGACAGGATCCTCTTCGTTAGATTTAGGAAATAAAATTAATGAACCCTTGACCGGGAGAAAATGGGAACATTTATTATTCCCATTATCCTGGGCAGAGTTGCGTAACCATTATACTTTTTCAACTGCCTATGAGCGCTTAGAGGAATATTTAATTTATGGCCAATATCCGGAAGTGATTACCCACACAAAAAAACAAAAAGTACTATCCCAATTAGCGAGTAGTTATTTGTATCAGGATATTCTTGAACTAGTCAATATAAAAAAGCCGGATTTATTGATGAAGTTATTGCGCGCTCTTGCGCTTCAGATGGGGAGCGAAGTGTCTTATAATGAATTGGCTAAAATTCTGCAAGTTGATCGAATGACCGTTGTGAATTACATTGATCTGCTAGAAAAGGTATTTGTTGTATTCAGACTTCACCCTTATTCAAACAATCAACGAAACGAAATTACTTCTAAACCGAAAATATATTTTTACGATACCGGGATAAGGAATGCCATAATCGGACAATTCAATCCTTTAAATAGCCGTCAGGATGTGGGGGCTTTGTTTGAAAATTTCTTCATAAGTGAAAAAATGAAAAGTCTTGCTTACAAAGGATTTTATGGAACGACTCACTATTGGCGAAATACGCAACAAGCTGAAATAGATTTTATTGAAATAAATGAAAATGAATTGTCGGCGTATGAGATAAAATATAATCCTGCAGTAAAAGCAAAATTCAGTAAATCCTTTACGGAAAAATACCTCCCTACAAAAACAATTGGAATCCATAAAGAAAACTTTTGGGAGTATTTATAGTTGTTCCATCAATTGATTTATCTATCTACTTAGAAAGTATGGACAAATGGGTTAACTCTATGGCGTTTAATGAAGCTGAAGTAGCTTCGAAGGATATGCTATCCTTCGAAATCGTAGGCACCTTATTTATGTATTTGGTATTAATGAACGGTTCATTAGCTACAAGATAACATATCCTGCGGAGCGGGAATAAATTGTTCTATCCCATTTTTCAAATGACAATTTTCACTAACTTAAGGTAAACTATGAAGAATGAAATCATCATCTACCGACCAAATGAGGCAGCTGAACACATAGAAGTTCGCCTTGAAAATGAAACTGTCTGGCTAAATCAGGACCAAATCTCTATTCTTTTTCAACGCGATCAATCTGTAATTTCGAGGCACATAAGAAATGTTTTTAGAGAAAAAGAACTTGATGAAAAAAGCAATATGCAAAAAGTGCATATTGCTAATTCTGATAAACTAGTTGCTTTTTATAATCTGGATGTAATTATCTCTGTTGGTTATCGTGTAAAATCCAAACAGGGCACTCAATTCCGAATCTGGGCCACGACTATTTTGCGTGAATATTTACTCAAAGGGTATGCAATCAATCAACGTGTGGATCGCATAGAAAATAATCTTGAGGATCTTTCAAAAGAGGTTGGAGCGAAACGGGTTAGGACGGGCCGATTATTATTAAAAAAAGTATTTTTTGCAAGTTTCAATAATTTTACTGCTTTTAATATATGATCCCATATACATCACGACAAGAGTATTTGAACAAATTATTTGCCTACAAAGACCAAGAAAGCATCGTTTTTACACTCCTTTCCTGCACTAGCAATAACTTTACGGTCAAAGGAGGCCGTGTGAGGGAGTAAAAAAGGGTCTGGATTGAAAATAATCTGTGCAGAAAGTGCAGAAGAAAACAAAATACTCAAAATACAAACGGCAACAAAATTAGTACTGTTAAAGGTTTTCATAGTAGAATCGAAAGGTTCTTTACAGATAATAAACGAATTTAAGCTATTTTTTCCATTCTGACAAACTTTTGTAATCCATTTTGCTCACATTTGGGCCGTCTGATGCAAATAGTGGACTGCAAATAATTTCTATTTTTATAAAAAACTTTATTCAATGGCAATCAATACAAAACTGCTGAAAGAAATTTGCACCGTACCAGGTGCACCGGGATTTGAAAAACACATACGTGAGCTGGTAATTAAAGAACTCAAAGGCCTGACCGATGAATTGGAGCTCGACAACATGGGAAACGTCTATGCCATAAAACGCGGATCCATGCCGATTGCCGAAAGAAAAAAAGTGATGATTGGGGCACACATGGACGAAATCGGATTCATAGTGACACACATTGATGACAAAGGCTTTATCCGTTTTCATACTTTAGGTGGTTTTGATCCAAAAACATTGACCGCACAGCGCGTAATTATTCACGGAAAACAAGACGTAATTGGTGTGATGGCATCCAAACCCATCCACGTAATGTCGCCCGCAGAGCGTGAAAAGGTAGCAAAACTATCTGATTATTTCATAGACACAGGATTGGACGCCAAAGAAGTCAAAAAACTTGTCACTATTGGTGATCCTATCACGCGCGAACGAGAATTCATTGAAATGGGAAATTGTGTCAACGGAAAATCTCTTGACAACCGTTTGGCCGTTTTTATCCTCATTGAAACACTTAAAAAACTGAAAGGAAAAAAGGTTCCTTACGATATTTATGGGGTGTTTACAGTGCAAGAAGAAGTGGGGATCCGTGGCGCAAATGTATCCGCTCTGCGCATCAATCCGGATTTTGGATTTGGATTGGACACAACCATTGCCTTCGATTTACCTGGAGCAGCAGCACATGAAATGATTACAAAATTAGGCGAAGGAACAGCCATAAAAATTATGGATGCCTCAACAATCTGTGATTACCGCATGGTGGCGTTTATGAAAAAAACAGCCGATAAACACAAAATCAAGTGGCAACCAGAAATACTAACGGCGGGTGGAACAGACACTGCCGGTATCCAGCGCATGACCGAAGGGGGGTCTATCGCTGGTGCGGTTTCTATTCCTACCCGACACCTTCATCAAGTGATCGAAATGGCACACAAAGAAGACATCAAGGGGAGTATAGAATTACTGGTAGCCTGTGTTACGGAGCTCGATCAACACGATTGGCGCTTTTAATTTATAAGTCTTTTATGTTAAGGTGCCTGAGTTTCGGCGCTAGCTTAGCTGTTACGGACACTACCAAAATGGTCAATATCCCTCCAAGAATAATTGAAGGTTTCAAACCAAAGGCGCGCGCTGTTGCTCCCGACTCAAAAGCACCGATCTCGTTTGAAGACCCAATAAAAATGCCATTTACAGCAGAAACTCTTCCGCGCATGTTATCGGGAGTTGCAAGCTGTAAAATAGTGTGTCGAATTACAACACTTACATTGTCAAAGGCACCCGTAAGAAATAAGAAGAAAAATGCGAGCCAAATATTTTCTGATAATCCAAAGAAAATAGTTGACAATCCAAAAGCCGCTACCGATAAAAATAAATTTCTCCCTGCATTTTTGGTAGGCGGTTTGTAAGCAATAATAAATGCCATAAGAACGGCCCCTAATGCTGGCGCGGCGCGAAGAAAACCTAATTCAATAGCCCCGGCATGCAAAACTTTATCTGCAAACGCTGGTAATAAAGCAACCGCACCACCAAACAATACCGCAAACAAGTCTAATGATAAGGCTCCCAAGACTATTTGATTTTTAAAAACAAATTTTATTCCTGCTGTCAAGCTTTCGTAAAGTGTTTCCGACTTTTCTCTAGAAGGGATCGGTTTTGAAGCAATAAAAAGAAATGCCAAAAAGGATAAAGAAATAAAGGCTATATCAACAGTGTAAGCCGCTGTATATCCAACAGCAATGAGCAAGCCTGCCACCGACGGTCCAAGTATAGAGGCGCTGTGCCATACAGTACTGTTCCAAGTGGCCGCATTCGCATACAATGCTCGCGGTACAATCTGCGATAAAATTGATGGAAATGCCGCAGACAAAAATCCCCTTATCACCCCCACCAAAACAATCATCGAAAAAATTGGAAGCGTGCCGTAGTTTTTAATGAAAGAGCTCGCATCAGTGGAAAGGTACAAAAGGGCCCCTGTCACTAAAATGAAAAGAAATGTAAATAATAAAATGATTTTCTTTCTGTTAAATGTGTCAGCAATATGCCCTGAAAAAATAGAAATCACAATAAAAGGGATTGCCTCAGAAAGACCAATCATCCCGAGTGCAAAAACATCTTTTGTAATAGCATATACCTGCCAAGCAACTATGACACTTTGCATGGTAATCCCCATTGTTAGGAGGAATCTGTTTGCGAGGTAAAATTTGTATTCCCTTAAACGAAAAACGGCATAGGGATCATGGGATATTTCTTTCATTCCTTGATGAAAAATAGCGCCTACTTATCCAATACTTTGGGTATTCTGAAGTAATCAGAATCTTTCTTTGGTGCGTTTTTAAGTGCCTCTGGTTGAGTAATCGTGTTTTCCGAAACATCGTCACGCAACTTGTTGACCTCATCATTCATAAAAATAAGCGGCTCGATATTCTCCGTTGGGACTTCATTTAGTTTATCCATAAAAGAAATAATATTTTCCATATCCTTAAGAATAGCCTCTTTTTTTGAGCCCTCAAACTCTAGGCGAGCAAGATGTGCAATATGGTCTACTATTTCTTCTGTTATTTTCATGGTACGAAATTAATGAATTTGTATGATTTTAAACTCAATGTTGAGCTTTCATTAGGAGTTCTGGATATTCTTTAATTAAAGGCTCATTTATAGTGTCAAAGCAAACATTTAACAATTCTATTTCAGACAATAGGCTGACTTTTTCAGCACTCAAAAACGGGTGTATGTAAACTCTAGAAATACCCGGCCTAGCAAGTCCTAAGAGCTTTCCGGGATCAGAAAAGAGCAGAAAATTATTGGTAAATGTTATTGGCACAATCGGCACCCCCAATTCCTTCGCGAGTTTGAACGCACCCGCTTTAAAAGGAAGCATCGCAGGGTTACCTGCATCCGGTATTGTACCCTCAGGAAAAATAACAAGGCTCCACCCACCCTTCACAGCATTCTTGGCTAATCCAAATGATTTTGCAGCTTTTGCCCTGTCTTTTCTATGAACCGGAATATTCAATCCTTTGAAATAAGTGCGAATGATTGGGTAGCTTAAAATTTCGCCTTTACCAAGAAATAAAAATGGATGCTTTGGCATAAGCGAATGCATCACAAAAATATCGAGGTAAGAAGAGTGATTAGAAACGATGACATATGGCCCTTCTGGTAATTCAGCATCTAGCATTTTCTTAATAGGATAAAAACAAAAAATCCGCATGCACCAACTCCAGCATACAAACAAACGAAAACTAGATGTTTTCCAAGCGGGAACGGCTAACAGAATGTAGAAAAAAGGATAGAACAAGATAGCGAAGAACACAAAAACAGTTCCAACATACAATTTCCATAAGAAACCGAAAAACCCTTTTATTGACCTCATGTTCTAAAATTAAGCAAATACAACGCGTCTTTATTCAACTTATCCATTTATCATCTTAAAAAACTAAATTTGCAACGAACACAGGGTACTATGGCAAGAATTCTTACAGGTGTACAAAGCACAGGCACGCCTCATTTAGGAAATATTTTGGGAGCAATTCAACCTGCAATTCAAATGGCGCATCAAGCTGAAAACGATTCGTTTCTCTTCATTGCAGACATGCACTCATTAACTCAAATAAAAGAAGGTGATGTACTGCGTGAAAACACCTACAGCACAGCTGCAGCTTGGCTGGCATTTGGTTTGGATACATCGCGTGTTGTTTTTTATCGACAAAGTGATGTCCCTGAAACTGCTGAACTTGCGTGGTACTTAAGCTGCTTTTTTCCTTATCAACGCTTGATACTTGCTCATTCATTTAAAGATAAAGCAGATCGGCTAGAGGATGTAAATGCTGGCCTATTTTCATACCCAATGCTCATGGCCGCCGACATACTGCTTTATGATGCGGAATTTGTACCTGTAGGCAAAGATCAATTACAGCACATTGAAATGACAAGAGATGTTGCTTCGCGTTACAATCATCAAATGGGAGATACATTTGTCTTACCAGAAGCAAAAATCGATGAAAACGCCATGTACGTGACCGGCACAGACGGGCAAAAAATGAGCAAATCAAGAAATAACTATATTGATATTTTTCTCCCTGAAAAAGACCTTAGAAAGCAAGTAATGTCGATTCAGACTGACAGCAAACAGCTAGAAGACCCTAAAGACCCAGACAGCTGCAATATTTTCTCAATTTATAAATTACTAGCAACGAATGAGGAAATTTCCACAATGCGTTCCAATTATGCAGCTGGTAATTATGGTTACGGCCATGCCAAACAGGCATTGTTAGACTTAATCATGTATGCTTTTCGTGAGCAGAGAGAAAAGTATTATCACCTTATGCAAAACCGATCAGAAATTGATGCCGCATTATCCTCGGGGGCGCTAAAAGCGAAATCTGTGGCACAAAAAGTACTAACGCGTATCCGGACTAAATCGGGTTATTAATTTTGAAGCATTTTTAATTTGGATTTCTTTATATTTGCTTAGACTTAAATCTTTTTCCATGAAAAAAATAATTTACTTTATTACTATAATTTTTGCGCTTGTATTGAGCTCATGTGGGACCAACGAAACATCTCCTAGAGAAGCGATCGGGGGAAAAGTTTATGGTGGCGAGTTCAGATTTATGTCCGCCGAAAAGGTTGAAAATCTTTTTACAGTCTCTTCAATTGATATTTATTCCCAACGCTTAAATTCTCAAATTTTCGAGTCCTTAGTGAAATTGGATATAGAATCTTTTAAAGTTGTTCCTTCAATTGCAGCGTCCTATGAAGTAAGTAGTAATGCAAAATCATTCACTTTTAAGATTCGAAGAGGAATCCGTTTTCACGATGATGATTGCTTTGGTGGAGAGGGCCGTGAATTAACAGCGGCAGATGTAAAATTTTCCCTTGAATTGGCCTGCTCAGGTTTAAAAATGAATAATATGAGTTACCTTTTAGTTGATAGAATTGAAGGTGGGCGGGACTTCTTTAATAGGACAAGAAAAAACTTGTCTAAAGAGGGTGTTTCTGGCATACAAGTGCTCGATAAACAAACTATTCAAATTAATTTAAATGAACCATTTATTGGCTTTGATAAGATTCTTTCTCACACAAATCTTGGGATTTTTCCAAAAGAGGCATACGACATGTACGGGGCAGAATTAGGAAAGCACCCAGTTGGTACGGGGCCTTTTATGTTAGAAAAAATGGATAAGGAGGGCGTTATATTAAAGCGAAATCCTCATTACTGGAGAAAAGATGAATTTGGTAATCAACTACCGTTCTTAGACAAGATAAGTATGACTTATGTCAAAGACAAGAAAAGTGAGTTACTCGCATTCAGAAAACGAGAGATCGATTTAGTACTTGAAATTCCTGTAGAAGAAATTGATAATATATTGGGCAGTTTAAAAGAGGCGCAAGCTGGAAAAAATGTTAAACACCGGGTTGAATCTAAATCAAGTATGAGTATGAATTATGTGGCATTTGCGTACGAAAGTGCGGAATTTAGGGATATAAATGTTCGCAGAGCTCTTAATAAGGCGATTGATAAAAAAATCATTGTCAACCAACAATTAATGGGCGAGGGATGGGCAGCTGAAAATGGTTTTGTTCCTGTCATGCCAAATTATCATAACGAAACAGTAGTTGGTCATAAATATGAAGTGGAAGAAGCGCGTGCACTCCTGGCAGCCGCAGGTTATCCTAACGGAAAGGGATTTCCAAAACTAGACTTTTATGTCAATTCTATAGAGGGATCATCCAATCATAAAATGTGTCAAGGCATAGCCCAACAACTCAAAGAGAATTTAAATATCGATTTAAATATAAAGCTGTGTTCTTATGAACAACGAAATAAAGCTATAGCAAACGGTACTGCAAAAATTTGGCGTTCTGGTTGGATTGCCGATTATCCTGATGCAGAGAGTTTTTTGAGTTTGTTTTACAGCAAAAACATCAAACAAGATGGAGGCGAAGTGAATGCCTTTAAATTTGTGGACAGTAATTATGATCAACTATTTGAAATAGCTATGAAAGAACTCGATGAAGCAAAACGCAATGAGCTCTTTGCATTGTGTGATCAAATTATCATCGATAAAGCCCCTGTTGTGCCAATGCTGACGGATGATTTCATGGCTATGGTCAATGCGCGTGTAAGAGATTTCAAGACAAATTCGATGGAAGCTTTGGATTTTTCATCCATCTTCATCAAAGAACCAAAAAAATAAGCTAAATATTACTTATTAAAGAAAGTTCCTTTCAGAGTCCTTGTCCTTACAGGATCATTTCATGTGTATAAAATCTCCCTGATTACTTTTAAAGAACGTTCGACATTGAAGTTGGGAATGTGCAGTTCGTAATATCGAATCATCATCTCCAGGGCTATTCGTTTGTCTTCGAGTAGATACTGCCCTGATCTTAATCCACGCAGGGTGTCCTGAATCAAAAACACCGCTCTTCCTTCCCTAACAAGTTCCCCAGAAAGATCAACATCAGAAAAAGATCCCTCATTTAAATAAAAATAGCGCTTATTAGTGCTTCCAACTAATGGTTCTATTCCTAAGTGGCCAGCGAATTCAATCAAAAAATCAAGCGCTAGCATGCTCCCGTCCAAGTTCATCTGCTCGTTCACTTTTTCCAGATACATTTCTAAAAAGGCATATAATTCTTGATCGGATTGTTCAGTTTTAAGTGAATTTCTCAGAACGTCGGCAATGAAGAATGCCACCGTTGAGAGCAAAGGATTTAATACAAAAAGATTTAAATTCACGTAAGTCTTCGCCTCTGTTAACTTGCCAAGTTCACTATCAGGACGTTTATAAAAGATTAATTCGCATAGTGCACAGGGATAGAGCGAAGCAGCTTTTTTTTTGCCTCCTTGAAATAGAAAATTTTGCAAGCCAAATTCACGTGTATAAAACGTGGCGATTAAACTGCTTTCTGAATATGAAAACTTGTGTAAAAATATTGCCTTAGCTGATTGTTTCAATTGGATTGGTTTATAATCACAACTTTACCAACCTTTCTGCCCTCTCCTTCATTTACCACCGACCAAATCAAATAGACGCCTGACGTAACGCGCTCGCCTGATAATGTTTTACCATCCCAACTGGCTGTTCCGCCGTTTGACGTTGTCTTGTAAACCAAGTTTCCTGCAACATCCGTTATTTTAACATCGGAATTATATCGAATTCCTTGAATGGTAATCGGCCCTTGAAAATCAGGTCGCGCAGGATTTGGAAACACGTTAACTGAAGAATATTCGGTATCTTCGTAAGTGGCATCTGTTCTGTAGGATATCAATCCATTGTCCGTTATAATGTATAGCTCCCCCGTGTTCTGATCCAACTCTAAATCAAGAATGTTATTTGAAATAAGTGGAGAATTATCTACTGTATGTTGTTCAAGAATTTCAAGACCATCAGCTGAGAGTAAGATTATTCCTGAATTCGCCGTTGCCATCCACTTGCGGTTTCCCCCATCTACTTCAATGTCGGTTATACTGGTGTTTCCCAAAACATACTCGACATTTCCCTCATACTCAAGTTTTATGCGCTGTGCGTTATAATCCCCCGCTACAGCAGTAAAAGCAGACTCAGAATTATACAATACGGCAAATCCATTATCGGTGCCTATCCAAATCTTGTTGTCAAAATCAACAGCAATTGCTGTAACTCGATCAGATGGCAATGCTCCCGTATTGGTTCCGGTATTCAGTCTAACCAATTGATCATCTGATGGGTCGCTCAACGTGTTATTGTGATTATATCCAATCAATCCTGCGCCGTCAAGTGAAAACCATTTGTTGTCATTGTAATCAATTGCTAATTTTCTCGAGTACTTATTTTTTGCCGCTGATCCACAATC